>CAYOQX010000072.1:0-8574 GCA_964406195.1 uncultured Alkaliphilus sp.
GGATGCAATGGTGTCACAAACAGAAGGTACATAATGCTGCCAAGTGCCCCCGCCCAGAAACGATATGTTATCTTCGCAATTGGAGTTTTTGTTTAATATGTCTTTTACATGTCTGCGTAATTCATATTCGGATTCTAACGGTTCCGGCAAATCCAACTCGCCTTTAAACCTTAAATGGTCCGGTATTTCCTTAAAAATGTCCTCTACGTTATCCATTCCCAACTCATCCAACATCTGCTTTTTGATGTCCGGCTGGGAATTCGGAATAAACGGATGTGAAAACTTTTTACTCATAACCCTTTCCTCCTTTTTATAAATTCTAATAATATCCTCTTATGTAATACCTACCCTAAATTATTTGTAAGAAACCTTTAATTTATTCATAAAATTGATTTCAAAAACACAGGAAAGCACAGGGGAAAGCACAGGGGACGGTTCTTTTTGCTTTTCGAAAATCATAAAAACCAAAAACCGTCTTTAGATTTCAATATATCATGAAAAGCAAAAAGAACTGGTCTGGACCCCAAAAAGTAGACAGAAAAAGGTAGCGTACTATGATAAATTGGAGCATCTGCAACCCTTTGTAAAAAAACTAAAATCAGAGAAATAAAATACAAAGCAATCCTTGCTTTGGAGTTGCAGTATCCTGTATGGCTATTATGTGTAATTGCCGGTATAAGCCGATCAGCTTACTATAAATACAAAAAAAGGCCATTAAAAAGAAGTACGCCAATTGAAAAGCTGATTATTGACATATATAATAAAACCCATAAAAGGGCTGGCTATCGGACCATAAAGTACATCTTATTAAAATGTTCGTTACAGACATTCCTTACATACCAACCCGACAAAAAATGGTTTGCCTGTGCACAGTGATTGATTTATTTAATAATGAGCCGGTGGCTTGGAATGTTAGTAATACCCAAGATTGGAATGTTAGTGATACCCAAGATTGGAATGTTAGTGATACCCAAGATAAGAACCCGAGCCTGGTGACAATTAAAACTTTATCGAAGAAGTATCACCTGGGAGACAGCATAATCCACAGTGACCGTGGAGTTCATTTTACCAATAATGATTATGTTAATTTACTAAAGAGTCTAAAGGTCAAGCAAAGTATGTGAAAAAACAGCAATGTTTAACCGTACCCTTAGTATCTACCTTCAGGGGGGCACCCCAAACCATCCCCTGTGCTTAGGAATCCCGAAAAGCAAAAAGGACCGTCCCCTGTGCTTCTCCCCTGTGCTTCCGGATTATTTATACCTATGCAAATACGCAACCTTATTTTAAAAAACTATTTCCCTATTTCTACAAAATCCACTATACTATGTAATGTAAGTGTATTTACAGTTTTTTACTTAAATTATACATATGATGGATAAGTATTGGTAAAGTGTACCACAATTAAGGTTTTTATTGCCAATACAGTTAATGATGAATACGAAAGTTATCATAAAAAGGGGGGAATAAAATGCTTAAAGCACTTAGAAGGAGAAGAAAAAAGAAAACTGAATCCGACCCAACCCGGGATAGGGGTATATTGGTTTTTAGAAACACTTCTGAGGTTATTAAAGCGGAAAAGACATTAAAAGCAGAGGGATGGAAAATAAAAGTTATGGGACCGCCTCCCGAAATACGCAGCGGTTGTGATCTTGTAATTGTATTTCCGCTCATAGAAAAACTGTCAATTGTCAGAAAACTTTCAGAGTTTGATATTGAACCCGCACAGGTGGTTCCGGTCAACAGTGCTTTGCTGGAACCGGTTGATTTGCTTCATGAGAAAGAATATGGGCAATATCTTATGGTAAGGGCCGCAAATATGAAAATCACTGTTGATAAGAATACAAATTTGATTGTTAACGTTTCCGGGGGCGGGTGTCCCGATGTTCCTTATTTGGCAGGGGAAATGGTAGACAAGTACTTAGATGATGCACCACTTCCAAGAGATATCGGTTATACTCTTTGCGCCTATGCTTTGCAAATCGCTTATGATAGGGTGGTGGAACAATGTTTGGCATAGTTGGAACTGTCCCTGAAAACGATTTTCCGTTGATCGCCGATACGGTTACCCTCGAGGGGGATCGGATTATCTTTGGAGATAAGAGTGTTGCTGTAAATCGAGGAACACCGGCAATGATTGCAGCGGCGGTCAAGGCCCTTGAACATATGAATAAACCGAATCCTTTTTGCTACTTGGTTGGAGATATCGGTGACGGTGAGGGAAGCAAACATCTTTATAGATATTTAATAGACCACATTCAGGACAGTTCTCTTGAAACCTTAGCTTTCCATTATTTTCAGCCTATTGTAAGCCTGTTTAAGAGAATGATGACAGCAATCGGGAAAATGCCCTACAGGCCAACTTTGATTGCCGACGCAGGAATTATGTATGTTGCTAAAATGGGCGGTGATGCACCCCTTTTTGATTTGTTTACACCGGATGCAGGTGAACTCGCATATTTAGCTGACGAAGAGGCTCCGCATCCCTTTTATACCCGCGGATTTATTTTACAAGATGAGAATCTTGTGCCGGACCTTATCGACAGAGCATACAAACATAATAATGCTTCCTCCTACCTCTTGGTTAAAGGGGTAAGGGATTATGTCGCTAACAAGGAAAGCATTATTGATGTAGTTGACAGCCCTAATATAGAAACGCTTGAACCAATAGGAGGCACGGGCGACACATTAACCGGGGTAGTTTCCGCTTTGATTGCTTCGGGTATGGATATAAAATCCGCATCTGCCAAAGCAGCCAAGGTTAACAGGCTGGCGGGCTTATATGCTGAGCCGACCCCGGCAACCCAAGTATATAGTATCATTGAACAAATTCCCCGTGCTCTTGAGGAAGTTATTTAGAAATTATTACTTAAAAATTGCTGTTTAGAAACTGTTATTTAGGAATTAAAAACAAGAATTAAGAAACAAAAATATATAAAAAGCCACCGGATGTTGAAAAAACATCTACACCGTAAATTAAACAGGGCTTCCGATATCTACATTTCGGAGGCCCTCATTCTATCTATTCATCCCTATTTTATCTTCTACACTTTCTATATATATTTTCTGTACTTCCCTGATCTATCATTTATTAATTCTGTTCTGTTTTTTATTCTGTTTCTTATCTTATTCTATTACCTTGGAAAGAATACTCCTTCTGTGCTTTGCTCAGTAGGGGAAGCATTAGGGACGGTTCTTTTTGCTTTTCGAAAA
Source organism: uncultured Alkaliphilus sp. (assembly GCA_964406195.1). GTDB lineage: Bacteria > Bacillota > Clostridia > Peptostreptococcales > Natronincolaceae > JAAZJW01. Next base: position 3,214 of record CAYOQX010000072.1, read on the forward strand.
TCATGAAAACCAAAAACCGTCTTTAGGTTTCAATATATCACGAAAAGCAAAAAGGACCGTCCCCTGTGCTTATTAGATTCTCGTATTTAGTAGAAGCAAAAAGAACCGTCCCCTGTGCTTATCCCCTGTGCTTATTTTGTTTTGACCAGGTCTTCCGAGTTTATGTAGGATATAATCCCGAGGAGGATAAAGCATATTATTACAGCTATCCTTCCGACTGATGTTGTACCGTCTACACCGGCGGCCAGCCCGAAATTGTAGGAGATAAGGGCACCGATTATCAGTCCTATTACAGTAATAATAGAGTCTATATTACCCTCTCCCGATAGAATAAGATGTCTGAAGGGACAACCGTTTAATAGAACCGAACCCCATCCAACCAATGCCATGCTGAGAAAATTCCATAGGCTCTCGGTATGTGCCACGGATTGGTTTTTGAAACCCAAATTAAATTGTCCGAAAATCAGGCTTGCAATGAGATTAAATACTACTATTGAAACAAACCCGAGTAAAAAATATTTGTCTTTAAAAAGAATGAAATCCCTGACACCTGCAACTATACATAGCCTGGATTTTTGGGCCAGTACCCCTACTGATATGCCTATTGCAAGTGAGATAATCATCGGCGCAAATAAGGGCCCCAGATTATTTTTGTTGATAAGTATAAAAATCAGATGAGCTGAAAATAGTACAGATAATATTACAGTCATAATCGTGGAGGTACGTTCTTTGATTTCAGGCGTTTTATGTATTTTCCTCAGACTGAACCCTTTTTTGAAGAATTGAATAGCTATGAATACTCCAAAAACAAACCCGAGTATCCCAAATATTGCATTCAGGTCCCCTCCACCGAGTCTTAATGCCATTCCCATAGAACAGCCGAGGAATATTGATGATCCTATCATTATAATTATCCCTAACACAAGTCTTGTAAAGGGTGCAAACCCGCCTCTTAATTTGAATTCCTTGTTTATTAAGGATATTAAAAAGGCCCCTGCTACAAGTCCTAAAATTTCAGGTTTTATGTATTGAAAAACCGCCGTTTTATAAATTCCTATGTTTCCAACCATCTCTTTGAAAAAGCATGCCATGCAAAACCCGGAACCGTCGGGATTCCCAAAGTGCACAAGCAGTACAGATAGTATCCCTACAAGTCCCCCTGCAATAATTATCTCTTTTTTTTCATTCATATATATTCCCTCCTGTAATTTATATTTACCAAGTTGTCCAATATCCGCCTTCCCCCAAATTTTGATTTATACGGTTATGTAAATTACTGAGTAACCGGAATTTGTAGTATAAATTGAAATCGAATTTCAAAAATATGTTCAGGATTTCAGGGCCCTGATATCAATACATTAACATTGAAATTCGAAAAAATACAATTGATAATCACAATACGACGGCCGCACATTATTCGAAATTTCTATCCGCTAAAATCCCTTGCCTATAAAATCCCTTGCCTATGCACTTATCTCCGGGAATTTGTTTTGCATTTATCAATTGAGAATATCTATATGACGGCCTCATGTTATAAGAATAATTAATTAGATTCCCAACAATATGAATGCTATACTTATGTCCGAGGATATCGAACGAGGATATCAGTTAAACCAATGAACGTGGTATCGTACGAGGATATCAGTTAAACCAATGAACGTGGTATCGTACGAGGATATCAATTAAACAAAAAAGGAGGGTGAAACGTAAATGAACCAAAGGAAAAAGGGATTAATAGGCATTATTCTGGTGTTTACAATAGTATCCACACTATTTATGGGTTGTACAAATAAAACCCAAACACAACATAGATCGACTGAGGATTATGACAAAATCACAGTAGGTCATGTATCAAAATTCGGAAATCTTCTTTTATATCTGGCAAGCCGCCTGGAATATTTTGAAGAAGAAGGTATCAATGCTGAATTGAAATCTTTTGAAAGCGATGAAGAAGGAATAAAGGCCGTACTTTCCGGCGAGATTGAAACCGGGAATTTCAAAACCATGCCGGCGCTGCTAGCAATAGATGCGGGAGAAGATTTGAAAGTAGTCGGCGGAGGACACCAACACGGATACGGAATTCTGACACTGGAAGAAAATCCGGCGGAGTATAATTTTCTTAAAAATTATAAGGGAGGGAAAACAATAGGTACCGTGGCGGACTCCATGGAGGATGTACTGACAAAGGCAGCCATAGAACGCTTGGATTTTGAGATAAACAAGGATATCAATGTTGTCGAATTTGACTCGCCTGCAGATTTGACGGAAGCAATTAAAAACAAAGAGGTTGATGCGGGTACAGTCTGTTTGTCGGATATAGATAAATCCCAATATGAGGGCTTGAGATTAGCTATAGAGTCAATAGAACTTCTTGAAAAGCATCCCGCTTACAGCCAGGTTTCAAAGGCAAGTTTTATAGAAGACGGGGAAAATCAAGAATTGCTTACCAGATTCAACAGGGCTACCCTTAAAGCATATAAGTTTTATTTGGAAAATCCTGATGAAACAGTGGATATCGTATCGGATTACATAGACGTCGACAAGGCCATGCTTATGGGAAGCATATATGATGAAAATAAAGCATTTCGATTGGAACAATTTTGGCCACATCCAAGTCCGGTAAGGGCTTACAACTGGAAGTTCCTACAGGACCTGGAGTCACTCGGTTATCTTAAATCCGATAAAGACATAACGGAAGATTATGTATACGAAGACAGCTATACCGAGGCAATGGATTTACTGGCAAAGGAAACCAAGGATCCTGTTTATATTGAGTTAAAAAGCGTGCATGTATGCTGAATCAGTTAATGAATCCCCGGTTGGGGAAGTAAATTGTGTTATAGTCACAAGCATTGCATGAATTAAGGAGGTTAAAATGGGATTTAAATTTAATTTCTTTTTGACGGTTTTTCCGGAAGTTTTACCATACTTAAAAAACACTTTGTGGATTGCCATAGCGGCATATGTTCTATCATTCATATTGTCGATAATCGTATCTGTTTGTCGGGCACTTAATATTAAAGGATTATACAAGTTTTTTGAAGTATATATATCATTTTTTCGGAGCACCCCTTTAGTAACACAGTTGTTTTTTATTTATCTCGGGCTGCCGCAGATTTTCCCTGTAATTTCTGAAATCAGCGAGGTCACAATATTGATAGTAGTTATGGCACTGAATCAGACCGCATTTATGTCGGAAATTATTCGCGGGGCGTTTTTATCCATCCCGAAAGGTCAATATGATGCGGCAAAGTCTATCGGTATGACCACAAAAGAATCGCTCCGACATATTATCATTCCGCAGGTTATTCGAATAGCACTGCCGGGTATGATAAACAGCATTATAAGTCTGGTAAAAGGAACGGCCATGGGATATACAATCGGTGTGCTGGAAATGATGACAGCATCCCAATTATACAGCGCCCGAACATTTCGACAGATAGAAGTATATGCAGCATTACTGCTCATTTATTGGGCTATAGTGCTTATTATTACAAAAACTCAATCCGGATTAGAAAACAGACTTAATCGTGGATATGTGTAGGTGAATAAAATGTTAAAAATAGAAAACCTTCATTGTCAATATGGAGACAATAAAGTATTGCACGGAATCGGCACAACAATAAAAAAAGGAGAAAAAGTAGCCATTATAGGTCCGTCCGGATCAGGAAAATCTACATTTATAAAATCATTGAATTACTTGGTGGAACCAACACAGGGCACGCTTGAATTCAAAGATATAAAGGTCGATTTTGAAACAATAACCCCGGATCAAATCCAAAAACTCAGAAGGAAATCAGCAATGGTATTTCAGCAACATGAACCGTTTTTAAATAAAACGGTATTCGATAACATTTTACTTCCGATGACGGTGGTTCAGGGAATTCCCAAGGATGAAGCCGTGGAGGAAGCAAACAAAATTCTAGAAAAAATAGATTTAGTCGAAAAGAAAGATGAATACCCGCTGATGTTATCCGGCGGTGAACAACAACGTGTCGGGATAGGGAGAGCAATAGCGGTACATGCTCCATTGCTGTTAATGGATGAGCCTACCTCCTCTTTGGATCCCGAACTGGTTGAGGAAATGTTATCGTTGGTCCGCTTGATGATTGAGGAAGAAGATAAAACATTGATTATTGTCAGTCATTCATTAAATCTTGTTAAGGAGATAGCTGATCGGGTCATATTTATCTATAACGGGGATATTTTAGCGGAAGGCTCTTTGGATTATGTCTTTAATGAGGCGACGGATCCGGCCCTTAAAAAATTTCTCCGCAGTCTGAGTTTGGCTAATTAATTATGAAATTTACTGTCTTTTGAAAAATCCAAAAAATATAAAGGTGGGGAGGGATATCAAATGAAAAAAAGGCTATTGCTTATGCTGCTGATACTTACAATGGTGGTTTCAGTCACCGGATGTAAGAAAAATGATCCCGGAAAATATAAATCTCAAGATGATGATCAGCAAAAAATAGTAGAAAACATTGCAAAAGAGGACAAACCCGAGGACGTATCTACCGTACCGCTTTCGGAGAGGTCAGTCTTATATGCAGCTACTCCGGGCCAACACTATCCTTGGAACTATTTTGAGGGCGGTGAATTAAAGGGGGCCGACCTGGGGGTTCTGGAAGAAGTATGTCGCAGAATGGATTATGAAATATACTATGAAATAATGGCGGTTGATTTAATTCACGGCGGAATAGACGCCGGGGTAACCGACACGGGAGCCTGACAGTTTTCTATCACGCAGGAGCGTGAAGGGAAATATAAATTCTCGGAGGAATATTCATACACCCCTTATTATTTAGTTGTACGTGAGGATGACAATGAAATTAAATCGAGAGAGGATTTAATCGGCAAGAAATTTATAGCCGATCCTAAAACTGTAGCATATAGATTTATGATGGAATATATTGAAGAAAATGATTTGGAAGGTCAAATAGAGGTTGTCGCTTCGGAAGCGGAACCATTTATGGAAATTGAACTGGGCCGTGCAGATGCAACATTCGGTTCTATAATATTATTTGACCATAAATGTGAAAAAGGAGACTATAATCTGAAATTTGTCGGTGATTGTGTCGGAGTGGAAGAACATGTCTTCCCATTCAGATTAGATGCCGACCAAGAATTCTTGGATGAATTTAATCGACATATAAGGGATATGAAAGAGGACGGCTTTTTGTCGGAATTATATATGGAATATTTAGATCTGGACGTATCTAAACCTTTTGAGGAATATAAATAAAATATGTAATTCTGCAATTATACTGTGTTAACACGGATAAGCAACAACTATACTGTGTTAACACAGATAAATAATTAGGAGGTTAAAATGGGATTTCAAATTGATTTTTTTCTTAA
>CAYOQX010000073.1:0-8342 GCA_964406195.1 uncultured Alkaliphilus sp.
TAAATTCCTCTATCATGGTGTTCCAATTACCACATCCCGGGCATCTTCCCAACCATCTGGCGCTCTCGTATCCGCATTCTTGGCAGACAAACTTGCTTTTAATTTTTGACATTTAATCACCCGCCCTATTCGATTTGTCTTTTATATTGTAACATAAAAGAGGCCCCTAAAGGCCTCTCATTTCGCTCTGTTCATTTGAAGCTACCCAATCTGAGACTTCCTCGGTTTTTTCAGTTTCTTCTTTATTCCGCTCTTCCCCCTCTTTTTGTATATCCCATACATATATCTTATCCTCACTCACTGTATAAAATTTGCGTATCTCTTTATAATCATCACTATATTTATAAAAAATGGGTTTTTCCAACTCATCGGCTGTCCTGACCAAGTCCTCTATAGATTTTACCGTCCTGATATTATCTCCCGTATAATCAATATCATCGTTCAACGCAACCAGTCTCTCGCCATACTTTTTAAATATTCTACCCAGTTCCTTTTCCAAAGGGTCTTTTGCCACGGTTGGAACCGTAAAGAATATCAGGTATACAAGACCTAATAACAATACGCCGGCAATTGCACCGTGTTTGATGTTCCTGCTTTTATCCATAGGTAATTGAATTTTCTCGGTCTCTTCAATAGAACCGGATTTTTTAACTATATTGTTTCCTCTAATGTCAAACATCAATACATTGAGGGGTACCACCAAATCCGATGAAATTGTCTCTTCTACTTCACCTCTGACTGTATCGGCCTTTAGATTCACATCCATTATGACATTTAATGCGGTTTCGCATTTGATTTTGGATGTTTCAATTATGTCTCTGACAAATTCATTATATTCTTCTAGATTTATATCGAGCTCCTTATTTATATTTAAAACATCATCATACACCTCAAAACCTTTATTATCTACAACGGAAAAGTCCTTTTCCCAAACATCTATTGTCTCATCTCTTTCACTTATAAAACCCTTTGCCTTGAGCACTATGCTATAATCCCCCGATATTCCCGCGGAGCTGTCTCCCTTAAACTCGTGATTCAATTTCGCTTTTATAAAATCAACATATTCGGTAATATAGACCTCCCCCTCCCCCTGGGAAGCCTTGTCATAAAGCCTATTTGGTTTTAAAAAAACCTCGTAATTTATCGAACTTTTATTGTCATAAGTATATACCGGGTTCTTTTTCTCTGTAAATTTCGGTATTCTAAATTCTCTGTAGATCTGAAATGAACAGATACCGATTGCTGTTATCATCAAAGCGATTAAAACAATCTTTATCTTTTTGTTTATTTTTAATCTCATGCCAGACACCTCCGCATAACGTATTTGGACCCGGCTATCCGACAGTGTCCAAATATATTTATTTTTATTTCATAACATATCTCATAAGATATATATACCATAAATAATCAATAAAACCTCTATTTTCCGAAAAATGTATGAAAATAGTTGATGTAATACGGGTTTTTTCCAAAAAAAAATATGGAAGCTGTTTGATTTCCCTAAAAACATCTAAGTTTCTATACCAAATTTCCCAGTATTCTCGGTGTATTCCCCGATGTCTCCGCTAAAACTGTTATAAACAAACTTTTCTAACTGGAACTGTATTCTAATGGCTGTGACTAAAACAAAATGCAGGAACTGTGTCCCGCATTTTGTTTTATATTTTTAACTATAATTGTGTATTGCTTTGCGTTGAGACTCCATTTCTACCAGCCTATTGGGTTTCCATATCCATCAACTTCTAATGTAATTGAAAAATCGCCATAACTAAATGTTTTGGAGCCACCACCCCAATATGTATAGTATATTTTTTCTTTTGATATGGCTCCTGCATAGGTGTCCTCTCCTTCACTCCAGGTATAATAGAAAGTACCGCTTACTTCAACATACCTATTACAATACGAACCCTTTTTCACACAACTGCTTTTTTCAAATCTTAATCCTGTTATCTCCCCTACAGGATCCGGTTCTCCGGGTTCCTCTTCATCACAGCTACCATCATCATTGTATTGTTTTACTATAGCTTCGACAGAGAATTCAAATTCAGCTAGCTCATTAAAGTCTTCTTCATCTGCACATTTGTTTACGCTGAATACTACTTCCTTACAAAGTTTATTCTCTACATCAATAAATGTTCCCTCTAAAGTTTCAAAATATTCTGCTATACTCATTCGTGCTCCATCCTCTACTACAACCAATTCTTCTAAGTTAGGGTCATCCCCTTCAAATTCAAAATTTTCTATTTTTAAGCCTATAGTCCCGGTGTTTTCGATGCAAAAGTTAACTTTAGCTGTTGCTCCCGGATATAAATTAGTAAATATTAAATCTAATGCGTGCCCATCTTCGATTACCTCGGCCGAACCACTAACATATTTACCGTCATATGCCTCTCCAGTAATAATCGGTTTAAAGCTTTCGTCTGTGAACTCAAAATCAAGTTCCCCGGTGTCAACAGTACCTTCAATCTTAAGCGCCTCTGTCCAAAATGCATATCCTGCTCCCATGAGCATTAAAACCACAGCAAGTGTAAGTGCCAAAAATCTAGTTTTCTTCATTTCAATCTCTCCTTTTTTAATAATTAAATTCCTGATTACTATTATAATGTGGAACATAAAAATTTAATCCACCCAAAAGGATGATTTTGGCACATGACTTAGTAGTAGTGCTTTGGTACTAATTTATGATATCCATAGTACTAAAGTAGTATATTGGGAAGCGAGAGACAAGAAGTGAGAACTGGCCGTCTCAGGATGACAAAATTGCGAGCTTTTGTGGCAAAAACAAAAAGGTATCATTTTGATGACGCGATGACAATTCCCCATTTGTCCGTAAATTTACATCCTGTTCCCCTTTAGTATAAGCGTAGCCCAACCTACTTTTGGTACAGTATATACAACAGTCCCTTTTATATCCTGGGGTTCCACGGAATCTGTATCCGGTGCTGAATTATTATCCCCTTTGGTCTCAAAATATAACCCTTCTTCTTTATCTAAAACTATATTCATAATCCTGTGCGATATTAAAATACTGTCTTGTCTGAATTGAATCACATCTCCGACTTTTAGGTTTTTTATATCATCCATATTAGACACCTTCTTGACTAGTATAACATCACCGGGATTTATCATAGGTTCCATACTCCCGGTGGCTATAACCGACGGATATATAGGGAATACTCCTACCGCGAACCATATTAGCAATATCGACACAACAATAGAAACCGCCCAGCTGAACGGATTTTCTTTGTTTCCGTAACTTTCCCTGACCTGCTTTATGATGCTAAAATACACTGTCTGCAAGGACATAAAGAAAAATATGGGACATAAAATATCTATCAATGCTATCGCCAGCCCCCCCGAACCGGGCAATACCGGGGACAGCCAGTGAAATCCTTTAATAATTCCAAAATATATAATTGAAGCCAATGGTCCACCTAAATAAACTAAATAAGTGGCAAATATATTATGTGCAAATTCCGGGACAAAATGTTCCGCGGCAAACTTAACCACAGCCTGAAAATCCTGTAAGCGAAGATATCTATTTACAGCAAAGCCTACCAAGGTCATCAAGAGCGCTATAAAAATAAACACCACATAATTTTCATCCTTTGTAAAGCTGTGGACCAAATAATTCCTTATCAGTTCCTTCCCGACCAGAGCAGAACCGACAAATATAATATTTATAATGATCCATTTGGGAGAGTGATTGTATGGGCTTTTGCCTAATCCACCGAACAGTCCTGCTATGATGTTGATAATTATATATATAACAGCAAAATTAAATGACCAAAAATATAAAAGTGGCCTGTGTCTCAACTTTGTTTTAAGTCTTATTCTTGGAAAATGCCACACTAAAAATGCTGTGCATAACCATAAAGCCGGTTTTAATACATATGTAAATGTAAAACTGCTCATATAAGCGGCAACAGTTGAATTTTCCAGTAAATATATGAAAATTAATAAGGAAATGAGAATTATACTGCGCCTATATATTGTTTTTGTCGGTAAATATTTCCGGCTTGACATATCCAGTATCCCCTTTCTAAAATAATATTTATCCAAAGTTCAGGACCCCATCCTTCAAGGTTTAGTACCCCATTTTTATAGGGACGGCAAAATGCCGTCCCTTAATTCTAATCATCGCCCGAACCGTTGTTATTCCCGCTGTGGTCTGTGTGATCTGTATGTTCAGCACTGTCAGCGTGACCGGCATGTTCGGTATGGCCGGCATGATTGACATCATCAGCAGATGTTTCCGGCCCTGTGTCCCGTGTCCCATTTTGAGTGTTGTCATCTTTGTTTTGGGTTTGTTCCCAGGATTTGTTTTGGTCCCCGGCAGGTGGCGATTCCGAAATACTTTGTTCCTCACTTGATTCCTGTTTTGAATCCCCTTTTGGTTCTTGTTTTGAATCTGTTTCCGATTCTTGTTCTGAATCTTCTTCCGGTTCTTGCTTTGGACCTTCTTTTGGTTCCTTGTTGTCAACAGATATCCCCGTTTCTACACCTTGGGTCTCACTTTGAGCATTATCACCATTGTCTCGAATTTGTTCTCCAGGTTTGTTTTGGTCCCTAACAGGCGGGATTTGTGGTAAATCCCGGTTTTCTTGTTCCTCCTTTAATTTTTGTTCCAATGCCTCCTCTATCCTCTGCTGTTCAGCCAACTCGAATATTCTGGCATATCTGTCTTCTATTTTTGACTCTAAATTTGCTATAACCTCCGGATCCGGTACCACCTCTATATGACCCTCAATGATTACATCTTTTGACCATAACCCATATCCGAATGATATTGCAATCACAGCTAATAACAGGCCCAATGATACTATAATTATCTTTTTCATATCGCTACCTCCGATTATATTCCTTGAATGAGATGGAGTATATACTTAAAATTATAGGATTTAATTTCACTCAGTCTCGCTATTTCGTCTTCTAGTTCCCTTATTCCACCATGAAGTGTATTTATTTCCCTCTGTATCTCATTCTCTTCCTGAGACGTCGACACATCATTATAAAACCGAAACCCTGCAGTATTTTCATTTTCCTCAAATGCGGATATATTTAAATTGAAATTATCGATTGTATCATCCTCCGGGAATGAAGATAAACTGCGTTTTTTATTTCCCTTCCTGTTTAGCTCTGTAATTTCGGATGGGGTGGCCTCTTCTATTCTGTTAAACACCAGCGGTACTGTTCCTGTATTTCTTATCATGATATCTATATCTTTTGTGGAATCCCTGTATACCTCCCCCTGTAGATAAACAGTTCGCCCATCATTCGATAATTTAACCCCCAAATCCCTATCATTTATTATTACCTGAGCATCTGTGTGTCCTGTAAACAAATCTGTATTGATGTCCAGCTTTTCAGTCCATATACCATAACAAACACCCATCAGACCCAGAAAAATAATAAAAACAATGCAGATAGTTGAAGTACCCCTGAATCTGTTCAGTCTTTTCCTTTTACTCAAGTTCATCACGCCCCATTCATTTATAAAATATTTACATCTTAACCGAGCCGTTTACCAATAATGCTGCTTGTGTTCTATGGGTCAGATCCAGTTTTGATAAGATATTGCTCACATGCTTCTTTACTGTATTCTCAGCAATATAGAGATTTTTTGCTATCTCATAATTACTGAGCCCCTTCCCTATCTCCTCTAACACATCATGCTCCCTGGGGGTCAATTCATCTAAGACCCTATTTTCTGACACAACTGTTGTTTGGTACATTATGATTTCAGGATCTATAAACTGTCTCCCCCTCGATACTACTCCTACGGCGTATATAATGTCCTCTGCAAATGCTTCCTTGAGAATATAGCCATTCACCCCTATTTCCATACAGCGCTGAAAGTCATCCCTCTTTAAAGATGATGTTAAAATCATAAATTTAGTGTCTACTCCCTTGGCCTTGCATTTTGATACAATCTCTAATCCATCCTCATTTACCAAATATAGGTCTACTATAGCTAAATCTGGTTTTTCATCTTCTATTATTTTTAATGATTCATTGATGCCGGATGCTTCAAAGATACTGCTGATATCATCATCGAAAGATAAAGTAGATACTATACCCTTGCGCACCAGTGGATGATCATCTACTACAAGTATCTTCATAAAACCTCCTCCTCCCGTTTCAAAACAACCCCCTTACTTAAAACAGAATCGTTATTTGGTATGGCCAACTCCACATCAGTACCAATTCCCAAGGTGCTTTTTATCTCTAAATGGCCTTTTAATGAGTCCATCAATTGATACATATTTTGAATGCCTAACCCGCTTAACTTGTTATCGCCGGGCGAGGGAACCTCAAAACCCTTACCATCGTCCCTTATGCTGAGATTTGTAAATTCTGCATTAATATCTAAATCCACATCAATGTTTTTAGCTTTTCCATGACAAACCGCATTTCCAATTCCCTCACAAATCACCCTGTACAATGCCTTTTTCTGATTACACGTCAATAATTCAATATTACCCATGATGGTAAAAGGAATGTTTACATTATTAAATTTCTTAATATCTTCTATGTATCCCTTGATATCTGTTATGAAGGCGTTTTGACCTGATTTTTTCCAACTCAATCCATAAATTTTATCCCTTAGGTCCCTCATTACAATATCTATGGTCTCTCTAAATTGTTCCAATTCATTTAAAACTTTGCCGGTCGAAAGTCCGGGAAGTTTTTTCATAAGAGCAAAAATCCCGCAAGATATACTGAATAGTCTCTGAAATACACTGTCATGTATCTCATTGGCTATCCTATTCTGTTCCTCCGAAATGATAAGTCTCTCATTCATCTCCTCCAGTTCTATCTTCTCAAAGGCTATGGAAATCAATTGAGAAAGATATTGAATCTGATATATGTTATCTTTATACCGCGATTCTCCTTCATTATCTTCTATTTCAAAACCTAATATTCCATAGTATGGATAATTGTTTCCAATCGGTATAATTACATACCTGATATCTGACACACATATTTTATTGACAGTTTTCGATTCCAAAATATCGTTTAATCTATCTGATATCTCTTCCTTAATAAGGTCAGTTACATTTTTAATGTCCCTTGAAATAACCTTATGCGGGCTATCCGACATATCATAATAAAAAACTCGATCGGTCTTGGTGATTTTTTTGACATAATCAAATAATATGCTTATCAGGCCCTCCATATTGCCTTTGCTGGAAAGTATGCTCAGCGATTGATATAGTGTCCTTATATGTTCGAAAGATTCTGTCACTTTTTGATTTGCTAATTGCAACTCTTTATTCGCCTTTCTAAGTTTTTTATTATTATCCTCCGTGCGTTTTATATACGCGGACAGCACCCGCACCAAAGCTATTATTATTGCGATACTGAGTATCAGACCGGACTTTTCTTTTAAGGAATCCAGTATTTCTAATCCACGACTATTATATAAATATGATAAGGTACCTATAATAACTGTATATAAGAAAATATTAACCCATAAATACACTTTTTTTAAAACCAAGGAGGATACCAGTATTGTATTTAACGTATACCAAATAAAAGGGCTTTCCAGCATCCCGGATGGTATGAGCAACACTGCATTACTGATAGTCTCTATAAACAGAAGAATTTTTATTTTATCGGTGGAATCTTCAAACACCAAATAAAGATAGGACAGTATTATAGTCGCCATGGTTAAACACCCTATAATAAACATTCTCCTGAATAGTGTATGTTCGAATTGATTTAAAAAATAGAATACCGAGGTAATAAATAAGGAAATATATCTATATATAAACAGGATTTTAGATTCTTCGAATTTATTCTTAAACAGGATATCCACTATCACACCCCCTAATAAAAAGTCAAGTCTTACAATATTTTTATTATATATAAATTTGCTCCATTTTATTCCTCTGCGTAAATAAAAAAGCCTAATTTATAATTTACTTATAAACTAGGTCGGTTGCGCCATTAACTCCCTATATGTAAGACGCCCATTCGTAACATATAGATCATAGTCCCCTATGTTTAGAAAACTATTAATAATCTGGTTTATATCGTTGCAAACTACAGGTTTATATTATGGTAAATCTAGAATAATTTTACAATTTATAATTGTATAATATGTTATTTTATTTGGGTTGTCAATTAGTTTTTTCATACAGATAATTATGTTTTTCTCCATTTTTATCTATAAAAAAACACATTGATACATTTTCCCAACATATTCTGTATCGCTGTCTCTGATTAGGTTAGATGAAGATCACTAGTTTAGTTCCTACTACAAGGGTCAAAATAAAATATAAGTATATTAAACCGCCTCGTTTCCAATATTATATATATATCTGTATTAGAAGTCA
>CAYOQX010000074.1:0-5722 GCA_964406195.1 uncultured Alkaliphilus sp.
GGAAAGGCCTATAGATGACGGTTCCGTGGAATATTTAAAACAATTTATTGATTTTAAAGGCAAGTCGGTTTTGGATGTAGGGTTTGGAACCGGAGGGCATCTGGAACTTATGTGGGCTGAAGGTGCCGCCGAATTGTGCGGTGTGGAAATGACCGACAAAATGTTAGAATGTGCAAAGAGGCATTTTATGAGGAGCGGGATGGATGCGGATAAAATGGAACTCCACAATCTTCCTTGGGAGGATATAGACCTGGATGAATTAAATTGGAGAAACAAATTCGATCTTGTGTTTGCATCCAAAACCCCTGTTTTAAACTCGTATGCCTCAATCCAAAAGATGATTGAAGCCTCCAAAAAAGGAATTTTCTTTGCAACACATGTTGATATCACAGAGGATATATTGTCCGAGGTGCATCGGGAAATTCACGGAAAGGAATATGATTCCCAAAAAACGGACTTTCTGTATCTCCTCAATATTTTATATTTGGACGGCTATTATGCGAACATAAAGATTGATGAAACCAAACAAAAAGCCGAGTATCCTACGGACATATTGGTATCCAGATATATTCCCCGGATCTTCCCCGAAGGCTCCGGCAAAGAACCTGATAAAAAAGATTTGGACAGATTAAAAAAATTAATTAAAAAACACGAAGTGAACGGTAAAGTACCTATTGTTATAATGAGAAAGGTTGCACTGATTTATTTTGAAAAATAGGCAGGGGACCGGGAAGGTCATAATTGAAATTATAACGGGGCAATCTCTTTCGAGATCACCCCGATTTTTTGTTTCGGGCCCGTCTTCTTAATTTATTACTTGTATTGGGTTTATTTTCCCGATTCACTATTTATTCCGGGCTGATTTACTGCCTATTCCAAACCCATTTGTTCCAATGTAAATGTCTTACCGTAAACCAGGTTATAGAATTCATCAGCATCTTTTTGAAGGTCATCTAAGGAATAAAGGTCCGGATGGAGGCTGTGAGTGGCCCAGCAAACTCCCAGTGATACGGCTGCTGTCGGATAATCCCACGGTTCTAAAATAGACGGGAATTCATATATGGCTTTGTTTTTAATTGCGCTGATACTGCTCCAAGCAGGATCATTCAGTAAATCCTCTATTTCATATTTTGCATACGCGGGACACCATATTATATCCGGATCCCATGCAATAATTTCCTCAATATTCACATCCGCAAATTCTCCCTTTACATCAATTCCCGATACCGCATTGACTCCGCCCGCCGCTTCAATCAATTCCGTTTGAATCATAGCTGAAGGTGCAACGGACAACGGGGAGCTGGAACCTAAAAAGAGCACACTTTGCTCAGCGTCCGCTTTTGCCGAAACCGCTTTGGCATCGGCGATTTTCCTGTCGAAAAATCCGTTAATTTTATCCGCACGTTTATCTTCGCCCAATGCCTTGCCCATGATTGATATGGTGTTTTTCACCGTATCAAAACTTTCTTCATTCGGAAGGGCGACTATTACAGGAACATTAATTTTTTCAAATTCTTCGATCAGATGCTCAAATCTTTCGGGAATAACCGCAAGGTCGGCACCGGCTTTTTCTACGGTTTCAAGATTAATTTTGCCGCCCTTGCCGATTTGAATAATATCATCATAGTCATCCATTACAGAAGTGTACAAATCCCGACACATTTCTTTGTTGCCGAGACCTTTTATGTATTTGTCTCCGCCGCCCAGTACTATAACCGAGCTTACGGAAGGGTTGTGTGTGCCTACTACCTTGCTTGCAGGTTTATCCAACACTACCTCCCGGCCCAACACATCCACAACCTTAATTTCATCCGATTCATCCGCCGCAGCGGTTACAGGAGTTCCGCCGGATTCACCGGGTTCACCGGCATCATCGGGTTTGCTGCAGGCAACAAACATGGTGATGATAGAAATTAACAACATAAATGCGACTATCCTTTTTAAATTCTTCATTAAACTCATCCCCTTTTGTGTTTTTGATAAAAAAAAATAGCGTTTCCGCTACCTGAAAAAGAATTTACAGCATCACAAATAAAACCACACATCTTTTCCAAGCACGGGTGATATAATCATTTCTAATTACACCAACAGACTGCAATTCATAGGCATTACCCCTTAGAAAAAGACAGTTCAGATGTTGATTATGTTAGGTATTCCGTTGTTTTGAACAGTTATGATACTTAAACAGCTGCGGCTGCCCGAGCAATTGGGACTGTCTAAATAACCATGACCGTTCAAGTATCATTTTAGCTTTAATTTCCATTATTGTCAATAGGGGAACAAGGGGAGGTAGGGACATTTTATCGCTGCATCGAAGATTTGCAAATGACAATATGTCGGTGGATACATTGGGGTGCTGCAGAAACATTTGTCCGCACTATGATACTTCCCCGATTCGGTAAAAGGATGATTCCTTATAATCAATTATAACCTCTATAATTCCGCCCAATTCTTTATCCAGTTCAATATCCCCGGTATCAACAATCATGGGCCGTCCCTCCAATGCCAGAAGTTTTGAAGCGGTGGATACGACAATAATATTTTCCCTTCCAACCCGCCTGATGATTTCCGGACTGATTTGCTGGTTGCCCCTGCCGAATAATATACCCTGGCCTCCGATAATGGTTACCACGATTTTTACGTTCCGCTCCGGATCCTCCGTCAGTTCCAACAGCTTGGATTCGGATACATCGGATGCGAGTAATTGTTTGTTTTGCACCACATCAACACCCAGCAGAGTATTAGGCAGTTCCAAATCCTCCATAATACCTCTTGTTGTACTTCCCGGACCTATAATATAAATAGTGTCTTCTTCCATAGTATCTACAACATAACCCGCCATACCCATCAGAGCACTTTGTTCCGATGCTCCCCCGGATTTCATGTTTTGCATTCTGCCGCCGGAATCCGGCGTAGTCATATATCCGTATAATTTAGCTGAAACAACACCCTGCCGAAATAACTCCTCATCGATATCCATGACCTCCCGTTCCTGCAGTGTCCCGGTTTGTCCCGTCAAAAAATCCTTTGCCGCAATACCTGCGTTCAAAGGGTTTACCGCATACACGGCCGAGTGCATTTTGACCCCTGCGGGGATACCGATTACAGGGATTGAGGTACCTACGGCCTCACAAATGTTCCGCGCCGTACCGTCGCCTCCCGCAAACAATATAATATCCACATTTTTCTCTTTCATCAAACGGGCGGCATTTATAGTATCTTGGGCGGTGGTGCGGGCTCCCGAAGGGGAGCCTACAACATCAAACTCAAAACCCAATTCTCTGAGTTTGTTTTCACCCATATCTCCGCCGTAAGTATAAATTTGGATCTTATCCTTAATCTCCAACAATTTGGAAAGGGCATGGCCGGCACGCTGCGGGGATTCGGGTTTTCCGCCCATAGCCAGCGATTTCTCCACTATATCGGGTTCGTCACTGCCCTTAAGGCCGACCCTTCCCCCAAGGCCGGCAATCGGGTTGACAATAATGCCTACAGCTTTTTTGTTGTCCATTATAAAGCCCCTTTTCTAAGGATTTTAGTCACTCTTATCACCGTATCTCTTTTTATACTGACGCCAGGTTGTAGCAATATCATCATAATCTTCGGCAAAAGCATTAACGGCCTGTCGTTTGGAAGCTCTGTAAGGTGCACCTTTAATCATTTCAGGGTCCTCATAGCATTCCGTTACAACTTTACGAAGTACCGCAACAAAATAATCCAAGTCCTCTTTGCTGTAACTTTCGGTAGGCTCCGGAGTAAACGGTTCGTCTATTATAGGAGGATGATGGGACTCCCAAATCTCCGGAATTCCGTAATCCACAATACGATTATTGACATCGCTGATACCGCATCCTGTTTCTTCTTTCAGGTCGATTAGGCTGAAACGGGTCTGTTCCATTCTGCGCTGTCCCTTATCGAAGGGCAGGGATACTCCCGGAACTTCCTCCATAATCTTTTTGACCAGATACTGATTATTCAGAACCGCAATTACTGAGGCTTCTTTCAATCCGTCGGCTCCCAAAGTGCGGCACCACATATAAGACTTAAAAACCGCAGGGAAATTACCCATAAAACTTCTGATTTTACCGATGGACTGAGGCATATCATAGTTGTAATAGTATTTCTCACCGTCATACTCAACTGTAGGAACCGGCAGGAACGGGGCAAGAAACTCCCTGACTCCCTGTGCACCGCACCCGGGTCCGAATCCGCCGTGAGGGGCTGAAAATGTTTTGTGCAGGTTAAAGTGGCACAGATCGAAACCGGCTTCCTTGGCTCTGGCAATACCGAGAACCGCATTTCCGTTGGCCTGGTCATAGGAACACAGTGCGCCGACAGCATGTGCGGCATCCGTATATTCCTTAATTCTGGAATTATACAGTCCCGTATCCTCCGGATTGGTAAAGAAGAATGCGGCGGTACGTTCGGAAAGTGCCTCCTTAAATTCCTCTATATCCGGCAGTCCGTCATCCTTGGGCATTAAGGTTATAACCTTAAAACCGTTCAGGGCCGCGGTGGCAGCATTGGACGGATGGGTGATGATGGTTGTAATTACTTCCGTACGTTTATGGTCATTTCTCGATGCATGATAGGCGCGTATAACGGACACATTGGAGTTTATGGCATGTGCACCGCCTCCCGGTTGGAAACTGAACTTATCCAAACCGGAAATTTCCTTTAAAATCTGCTCAAATTTATAATAAACCTCTAAAATACCCTGCATGGTATCAATATCCTGAAGAGGGTGAACCCCGAGAATACCCGGATGCCTGGATGCCAGATGTTCCTGGACCTTAGGATTATACTTCATGGTACAGGTACCGTCGGTAATCTTCAGTGCATTATCGGAACCCAGGTTTTGTGCGGTAATCCTTATATAATGGCGCACAAGAAGGGGTTGCGATATTTCGGGGATTGCGGGAGGTTCCTTTCTTCTCAAATCCCCAAGCACGGAAACACCGTCGCCGACTGTTTCCTTGACGGTTTCCTCCGCCTCGGGTACCAAAACCCCGCGTTGGCCCGGCACACTTTTTTCCATGATAATCGGCTCGTCCCAGCGCAAAGCATGAAAATCGCGCAGCTTTATATCTTTAATATCTCCCATAATAACCATCCTTTCTTAATACTCTAAAAACCTATTGGTTCAATACCGTTTCCAAAGAAGAAACCAATCTGTCTATATCCCCTTGGGTGTGTACTTCGGTTACACAATACAGAGCGGATTGTCCGTACTGCGGAAAATCAGCGGACAGGTCCTCACCGCCGAAAATCTGATGTTCCAAAAGTTTCTTATTTATATCGTCAACCGTTTTACCCGTATCATCAAAATTTACGACAAATTCCTTGAAAAATGGTGAAGAAAACTGTATTTTCACACCGTCTATCTCGGATATCTTCTGTGCGGCATATTGAGAACGCTGCATTATTGTCGTACCGACTTCCTCCATACCCTTGGGACCCATGGATGCAAGATAAACTCCGGCACATATTGCCCAGAGCGCCGCATTGGTACCCGTGAATTCCTCTCCCCGCTCCCTTGCACCGTACATTGTACGATTCCAGGACGTATAATAGGATACGCTGAACTCACCTTCTTTTAGGGTAGGGGTGTATCCGAACATCATATCCCTCAAACTGTTTATGTATTTCTCCTCATCTTTTACCGCAATATAGCCTGCGACCCCGCCGCCTGCACTCATGTGGATTCCCAAGGAGTGTATGT
>CAYOQX010000074.1:5732-8336 GCA_964406195.1 uncultured Alkaliphilus sp.
CCATGGTTGCACCGTAAGAGCCGGGGGCCTCCATAACGCCCAGAGTAATAGGATCCGCAAACACTATATATTCCGCACCCGCATCTTTGGCCATCTCACCTATTTTTCTTACCTGGGATTCGATTGTACCGAAGTGTGTCGGGTTTTGAATATAAACGGCTGCAACATCATCGTCCAATTGCTTGACCAAGTCTCCCAGATCGAGAATTCCCGTCTGCGGATCGGATTTGACCGTACAGATGTCCAGTCCTCCTTCCGAAGCCTCAATTTCGGTACAATAATTTTTCACAAGGAGTAGCAACTCTTTACTTACCGTTTCAGGCACTAAAATCTTCTTTCGACCCGTAAGCCTTCCCGCAATTCTCATGGCATGGGCGGATGAATCCGAGCCGCATACCTGGGCGACGGTCATACAGTCCATATCGACTAATTCCGCCATCATACTGC
Organism: uncultured Alkaliphilus sp.; assembly: GCA_964406195.1. GTDB lineage: Bacteria > Bacillota > Clostridia > Peptostreptococcales > Natronincolaceae > JAAZJW01. Next base: position 6,180 of record CAYOQX010000074.1, read on the forward strand.
AATACTCAAATACCAACTGCCCTTTGGCAACGTCCATTGCGGCACCACCCGCGTAGGAGGTCAGAAGTTCTCCTCTGTTGATTACTTCATCGCAAAGCGCGGGAACAAAATGATGGGCACATCCCGATCCGAGAAAACACAGATGGGTGGATGTGTTGGCGTTTTTATCCAGTATCTCGCCGGCATATCTTCTGATTGAATACTCGTCGAGCAGCGGTTCCGGAATATCCAGTTTCCTTTGCAACAGCAAATCATCCGGAATCACATCGAAAAGATCCCTATCGGTTTTCGCGCCAACTTCGCGCATCATCTTTTCCTTTACCTCAGGCACCGAGTTCGGTATGTAAGGATATACTATTTGCTTCTTTTTACTCATTTCTTTGCCTCCATTTCTTTTGACAGGGTAGTGATATTAAATTATTTATCACTTACCCGGGGATGTCTTTTTAAAACATATCAGATATGGGAACAAAAATAGTTTTTCCGTATTAAGCATTATTATTCCTGTGCGCGGGACTCATGAAAACGCCCCCCGGCGCGGGGCCCATATGGAATTGTTTGCAACTATGCAATTTAAATGGAATTATAGTATAATAGTGTTAATAATCGGGTTAAAAGGGATTTTAGGTGATTTTATCGTGAGGGATGTCGACACATGAATACCAAAACAATTTCAAGGAGACTGTAATCATGGATAAGGATATAAAAAATTATTTGGAAAGAAACCACAGTATCATTCATATTGAAAATGGGTCTATGGAAGATTTGTCAATAGTGGATGATGATTTAAAAAACAAAGAAATATTTATGACCGGGGAGAACCACGGGGTCAAGGCTAATACGGAACTCAGGACAAAATTCCTGAAATACTTTAAGGAAAAGACAAATTTCAAGTACTATCTCTGTGAACTTCCCTATAGTATGACCTATTTTTTGAATAGATATATGAAAACCGGAGATGAAAGCATAATAGAAAATATCTATGAACCCCTGAAGGGGACCGATGCATGGAATAAAGACGAATTTGATTATTGGAAGTACCTGTATCAATTTAACAGAGGGCTTTCGGAGAACGACAAAATAATCCTTGTCGGTGTGGATATTGAACACCAACCCCGGAATGCATTTAACTTTATGAGATATTGTTTGGATAAAAATGATGTTTCGGGAGTAATAAATGATTATGTGGAGGAACTCGGGGACATCGGCAGCACCATAGATGAGGATTTGGAAGATATCTGTAAAAAAATCGGGAGTGAATTGATTGAGAACAAGAACCTGCATAAAAATTTCCCGGGAGAGTATTACCACGGGTTTAAACATGTAAACAACAATGTATTAAATGCGATAGAAACCTATTTGGGTACTAATTTTAACGGTGTAAGGGATATGAAGATGTATGAAAATTTTATGGATATCTATTCCCGGCTGCCCGAAGATAAATATTTCGGCCAATTAGGGTTGTCTCACATATTTCAAAAATCATTTCCGCATATAAACTGGTTCGGATCATCTTTAGACGGGGAAGATTCCGGGTTCAAAGATAAGGTTCTGTCCATAGCCTATGCATATAAGGACTGTAGATACCTATATCCAACTACCAGAAAAAACTATACAAGTTCCATAGATACTCTGGATTCGTCAATACCCGAGTTTGAATACTTCATAAACAGCAACTACACATTATTCAAACTGAACGGAGAAGATTCACCCTTTGATGAAGAACTGATCTGGCCGTTGGAGCACAAATCCCCGGTAGGAGGGGCCACCACCGATTATTTTCAATATCTGGTGGTAGCGGGGAATTCGGATGCAATGGAGGGGTTCGAGATATAAACATAGATTATTTGTTTCTTCTGCGGACCCCGAAGTTGGAGATTTTTTCTCTGATGTTCGGAAAAGCCTTTTCCAAGCGGATATGAACAAAGGTCTTTTCTTTTAATAAGAGATGATTATACCTTGCCTTCAGTTTAAAAAACTCCGCCTTTTTCCTGTTCAATGCAGTTTCAAACCCGGCCTTGGAATCTCCCAACCTGTGGTACAGGCTGTCTTTGGTTTTGATGGCTGCAGTCATTTTTTTGTATATACTCATTCCGATATCGTCCGAGTATAATTTTAACTTTTCTTCAATCTCATCAAGCACACGTATACGCCTGT
>CAYOQX010000075.1:0-8264 GCA_964406195.1 uncultured Alkaliphilus sp.
TCCCCCACCACCAAACCATCCTTAGTTACCCTAAACACGTCCATTTTGCTACGCCCCACCACTAGCTCCTTGCGTTCACGCCGGTATGAATACTCTTGAATAAACCGCCCAAGATCAATATTTGCATCATCCTGATCAGGGGTAATTTGGTGGCCAATTAGCCACACCTCCCGCGGGCAAATAAAATAATACCAAATTAGGGTGCCGCTGACCTTGATCTCTTGCCTGGTCAAAATGTCACCGCCCTTGGGCTCCTATTGGCTCCACACATCCAAAGCCCTGGCTGTTTTTTGAACCTAGCCCCGCATCCAAGCCAATCTGTAGCAATTCATTAGGACCGATCAATTCCATACTAACAGAGTAACCTTTGACTACTATACCCTTGTAATTCATTACATGTAGCCTCGGTCTATTCATCAGATGAATTTTTACATCTCCATCGGGTAAGGAGTCACCATAAAAAGCACTATATTTTTTACACAAATTTTTCACCATTAAATCCAGAAACTCATGTTCCCCGGGTTGGTAATAACACGTATATTTGCCACCCTCTGGCTTCATCAGGGTACTGTATATTACAATAGGAGATAAAGTTTTCAGCCTAACGCGGTTATTCAAAACCTTAAAGTCATTAGTTTTAAAACCTATTATTTTGAAATTTGTTTTCCCAATCCGAAGGTAAGATTTATGTAAAATTGTATTTGCAAAAGAATTAAGAAAAGCCACGTCTGGTGATGATACCGATAGCATTAAATTCCCGGGAAATCCGATCATTCCCTCTTTCTTGTCGAAAACGTACCTTCCCCTTAGCCTTGAAAAAGTAAACATCTTAAAAATCCGGCCGCCACTTTTATACCCCTGATCATGAAGCCTATTAGATAATTCTGGTTCAAGATTGGAATAAATAGCGGACTGAATAAAATAATTATAATTTATCGGAACCTTTGCACTTTTATCTTCCTGTTCCAAGGTTATGTGCAGTTGCACAAGTAATACCCCCTATATGACATCATTTAATACATGAGTGCCTCCCCTAATTCATCAATAAAACCTGTTACCCCATCATCGTAGTATCGTGATAGCTCACCCGGTGGCACCCACAGCAAATCCGACATTGTTCCCCCTCGTGCACTGAAATTCACCGGCAGATTTCGTTTTAACTTGTTCCATCTGATCTGAATTATGTAGTCATTCATCTTGGCCAAGACGGCTTTCAGCAAAATCTTCCTTTGGTGTACATTTAACTCTTTAGCAAATTGTTTGACTACATTTGGTGGGAAAACACTTCTTAAATTTAACTTAGATCCTTTCCCGTATTTTAATAATTCCTCATAGGTATCGGCTAATTTAGTTGCATAGGAATCCTTCTCTACAAAAACATCGCGAACTTCAAGGGATTTCTCAATTAGCTCAAATTTTTGCAAAAATTCGAAATCTAATTTGACGATGCCTTCTTTCCATAGGTCCTTGGATTTATCTGAAATCCCTCTTTTTAAGGCCAAATCATAATAGTCATCCGCTAGTTGTCCGTATTCATGTTCCAATATTTCATCTTTTCTAGCCAAGAAATTCTGGGTAGTTTTTCTGTGGGTCAAGTTGTAAATATAGTGATTATCATTTTCAAGACGGACAATGTAAATCGGCGAGTAAACAGTCTTTCCCCCCGAGCGATTAACCCTACCGGCAGTCTGAATCAGTGAATCCAGTGGCGCAAAATCCCTGAAAGCCATATCAAAGTCAAGATCTACCCCCGCCTCAATTGTTTGGGTCGAAACCAATATTACCTTTTTGCCACTACAGAGCACCTTTTTTACTTTCCGTATAATTTTTCGCCTATCAAGGGGAACTAAATTTGTCGATAAATAATACACTGGTATTTGGTGTCCCCTTTTTACGATCTCTTTGTTTATTCTTTTATAAAGGTCTATACTACGTTTTATTGTATTTACTACAACTAAAACCGACTTCTTTGGATTCCATTTTTCAAAAAATAAGCCAATAAATTTATCTTCATCCATTTTATCTTCAAGCATGGGGATAAACTTAGTTCTGTTTAAATTTTCAAAATACCGTGGATAATCTGGTAAAAGAGATTTTGCTCGGCAATTATCATTTTTTACCTTTCCCCAAGCAAGCAGTTTATCTCCAAATTCCAATAGTTTTGGCTGGGTAGCAGTCATAAGAATAAACCTTGTTCCATAATATCGGCTAAACATCTGCAACATTGCACCGATAATAGGCATGTAATCCTCCGGCAAAGCCTGTGCTTCATCAAGAATTATAATGCTACCGGCTAGCTTGTTATACTTTTTTAACGGTTTATTCTTTCCTGTAAATATTGACTGAAACAATTGAACAAAAGTAGTTAGAATTACATCACCTTCCCAGGATTCCGTTTCCATTAAAACCTTATCTACTGGGGTCGTATCCCGGCCTTCATCTGCTTTACCAAAGAAATCCGATAACCGATGGTGGACTATCATTTTTACTTGTTCGCCAAAAACATCCTCATATACTTTTCTATTTTGCTCGATTATATTGACAAAAGGAATGGCAGTAATAATTCTAGGTGTGTAGTTTTCCACCTGAAAGATCCTTTCTTGCAATCTTAACGCACACTGTAAGGAAGATAATGTTTTGCCTATTCCGGTAGGTGCCGTCAAGGTAAATAATCTTGTAGACTTCACCTCCTCATCAGTTAAATCATCCACAACCTTTAGCATGGTTTTCCGTGCCTTCTCCCTACGTGTATTCATTCCGAGATTTTCCGCCCCTGGTCCGGCATTACTTTTCCTATGTTCTAAGTATTTAATTACATTATCGGGAGGAACAGTTTTTACCTGTTTTAGGTCTATGTGTGCCGCATCTAGTTTATCGTTGTCTATTAACACTGAAAACAAATAAACTAAGATGAAAAACCATTTGTGATGTTTTATCCTACCACTTGCAAAACAATTCGGTACATACAGAAAGTTTAATTTATCTTTTTCCAAGTTCCCGGTTCTCAGGTATTTACAGAACTCTTTGGGATCTAGATCATCCTTCATTTTTAAATCATTTAATATTTCATCCGCCTTGGCCTTTAGATGGGTACCCTGTAATTTCAGATTTGGCCAAATATCGTAACTTACGGGAAATAAGCCCCTTAAACTTAAAGAAGAATGATGCCGGCGGACGCAAAGATAGGCAAGAAAAACCAACACGGTTTTTTCTTCTTGGCCGAGATTTAATTTAGCGGATAAATATAAATACACGAAACAGGCCGATATGTGAGCATGGTTTTTCAAGGAACTTTCTTTACCCTCTTTCATATATCTTTGAAAATAATCCGTGTATTTCCCCAAATCGTGAAATAAACCCAGGTAATAACTAAGCTCCTTAATAATCGAGTTATCAATATCTTCAAAATTCACTGGATCGGGAATCCTTTTTTTACTGAGTAATGCAACAGCACCTACATGCTCATTTAATAAGTGTTTTTCATCCTTTTCGCGATCATAATGGGCTAAATACTCCAAATTTTAACCACCTCCCTAAAAAAGCATTGGGATTGTACCTTTGGTAAAACCCCAATGCTGTCATTTATTCCATCCACACAATTTTTTCATCATTATCAAGCCTGACAAAAGTATCTACTGTTGCAGGCACACATTCACCGGCAATGTTAACCAGCACTTCCTTCAATCCCCTACTGGTTATACGTCTGCCTTTATCAAACTTGAACTCTAAGGGTAATTCCTCTTTGATAATTTTGTAACTGTCTTCGGCGGCCAAACCCTCAATCTTAAGGTTTTTTATCTTTTCGACAGGGACAGCCGATGACATCATAAATTCTGTATCATCGTTTATTTCATTCCCGGCAAAATTTCCATTATACTTAACCCATCCAAGATTAAAAGCGCTTCCCAAGGACACACATGCACCGAGGCTTGCGTAGTATTGACTACCGGGTTTAAGCAATTTCATTAGCCCATCCATAATACTCCCGTCTGCGTGATGCATCCATATCTTATAATCCACATAGCCACCCCTTATATCTTGTGGAACAATCAACTCAAGGGGGGTTTGACTATGATGTTCCTGGGAACCATTTAAATCATTAAGTGATTTAACCATCAAATAATTCATCTTTTGCATATTCTTTTTTATAGGTTTGCAGGATGCCACCGCAATACGGCACTGATCCAAAGAAAATTCATCATAGTAGGTATCCCTTGCATAACCTAACAAACTCGCTATAATACCGGCGATTGTCGTTCTTGGAGGAACAAAATATGACAATGCAGAAGAGTTGGAGTAAAATTTTCTAAAATGTGCCATTTTGCCCCTTATAGAAAATGAAAGTACGCGCATTGGTCTATTCCCCCTATTTTACCGGAGCCCACAAATCAACTTCTTCATATTCCGGAAAATTAAACAGACTCCCCTTCTTGGCAAAGGGATGCATCCAACCTATAACTTTTTCAACATAACCCTTTTCCTTCATATCATTGATGGCCTTCGTTAACTCTTTAAAATCCACCTTTAAATCCCCAATTGTCCTAATCGGCTCCTCGTGGCTTACGGTTAGAAAACGTCGCAAATCGCCCAAGTAGCCATCAAACTCCGGTTTGTAGATTATTTCAATATAATATAGGGGCTCTTGTCCCTGTTTACTGTCAGTTTTATTGGCCGCCAACCCCTGTACCAAGGACTTTCTCAATAATTCCCGATCCTCTTCAGTCATACCAGTTAATCTTGCGCTATTTTTATTGATGGTACCATAATGGGCCACTAGAGCATAGTATAGTTTATATTTTTTCCCAAAGGTTGAACTGTCTTCGTTCATAATCGAAGTTATGGTGCTAGATTTCACCAACTCCACCGGATGCATTGAATAGCCCCAGTTAATTTGAACCGGCCCGGTATATGTCCTACTGACACCCTCAACGGCCATAGCACTACCGAAAAGTCTGATATCTACAAGTGACCTCTTGATAATTTCCGTAAGAAAATCATTATTAAACCTTATGAAATCCTTATCTTTCTTTTTCTTTAATCCCTGGCCTTTTTCACTATAGAGTTTTTTATAATCATTGGTCTCACCGAAGAGCCTATCCCAGCTAGTTTTTAACTCCTGGTTGTCCCTAAATATTTTTTCCAACTTTTCTACGTCATCTAAGCCTTGATCAATGACGTGTTCAAACATTTTGTCCATGGGAACCTTTTGGTCACCCAACACGTCTACAAATATTTGATAACCTTTACTTTTTAAAAAATCCCTAACATCCCTCTTCCGCCGGGCATCACTGACCAATACCGTGGAAGTTTCATAATCCATCCTTGGTTTATTCTCCTGGTCTGGATCCCCATTGGGGTTTGTCAAAGTTGCCTCGAAAGCAAACATGAAATCACCATTTTGGTTAATAATCACATTATTCATCCTTTCCCTCTGTATTTTCATCGGCCTTAGAAACAGGGACATTGTAAGCATATCCGGCCATTAACATGAAAACATTGGCTTGATCTGATAAGTCCCAATTGGATTTAGACAAACCGTAATAGTGATGGAACTTCCTCATGACGTACTCACTAAATCTGAATATCGGCCCTTTTTCCTTGCCTTCCAACAAATCATATTGAATCAATTTTTCCTGAACATCATTGTAAAGAACCTTGATTTCTTTCTTGCTCATTCCCTGAAATTGGATTTTACGCAAGATAGGTTTTTTTGTATGCCCCTTCCGTACTTGGGCGGCGGCAACCATATTAACCATAATTCCTAGGTAAAATAGCATTCGTGATTCATCATCAAAGCCATGTTTTTCAAGGTAAACTTCAGTTTTATCCTTTTGATCCATAAATTTGCCCTCCCCTCCGTTTCGTTTAAAAATATCTCCATCCAGGACACCCAACTCCTGACAAGCCTTAAATAAAACAATATAACCATAAACAAGCCGCCTTATGAAAAAATCTTCATAACCACCGATATAACCCGTTAACCCCAGATTATGGTAGTTATCAATCATAGATTTGTTTAACTGCTTCAGGCCTTTTTCTAGACCTTCCACCGCATAATTAAATACTATCTTGCGGCTTACCTGTTCACCGGATAATATGGCTTTGTAAAATGATAACACCCTACCGATGTCCTGCTGTTCCCCTCTTTTATTTGTTTTTACCGGAATAAGCCGATAAACTGACCCTAGCGAAATAATCCCCGTTCGGGGCTTTAATGCTTTTGCAAAAGCACACAGCATTTTCATAATCCTGTGAAATCTCAAAACTGGCACATCTTCTATGGTCTCTAACACTGTGACAGAATTGCCATCCGTACGGTAAAATATAAAATTTACAACGTAATCACCTACCCGGCCAAGGATTTTCTCCGCATCAATATTAACAAGCCATTCTTCAGCATCAGTATTTTTGAAAGCCAAGTCTATATCATTTTTTAATACATTTAGATATTCATAATCGAAGTCTTGTAACAATCCTTCCGGCAATAGAAAAACATTTTCCCCGGCAATCCTGGTTCTAAAATGTTTGTCCACGTGCTTTTCACCAAGCCGTAAATTTTTATAGCAATCGCTACAAACAGAATAAACGTTATCATAATTCTTTTTCAAAAAATAGGGAGCAGTATTAATGGTAGTACTAGTAAAAGTTTTATTTATTCCTGAACGTGAAAATTTTGTGGAATATTTACTGGATACATCGGCCTTTTTGGCTTTGCAAATGTAACAAATCTTACCTTTCTTTTTACTGGTCTTGCTTGCCCCCAATTGATTTTCTATCCTAACCAGATCCAAATAGTCGGGATGGGTGGAAAGAATAATCTCCTTGCCTTTTTCCGTAATTATTTTTGGCACCACTAACACAAATCTGTTTTTCTTGTTTTCGTCCCCAATAAATAACCTGATTAAGTTCTCCGGATTGTATTTTGTTTTACCAACACAAATATCGTTTTTGTCATTCAAGGATACATTGTTTACATCATTACCTGTGGGCAAGAGCCTGTCTAATTCCAATGCCCCTTTTCCTTTTTTGCCCTCTAATTTAATAAAACCCTTATCTCCAATGTGTTTTAATAATAGTCCCAATTCACCATCGGATAAATCATTTTTCTCAAGTAGCATGTATAGATCACTAAAAGTGCTTTTCAGTAAATATTTTAGCCCTAAAACTTCCCTAGTTAGGTAATACTGAGTGCCGGCACTGGCATTATTACCAAAATAATTATAAGTATAGACTGATTCCTCCGCTAGTTTATCCCCCAATTCAAAGTAAATCGTTTTTTTCGGTAAATCGATTACAAAATAAACCATAAATGCTTCTTCGTCATCTTTTACCTTTTTTATATCCTTAACAAGTAAAGCAAATTCCCCACCCATTTCACCGGGGACAGATTCACCGATGAAAGCCGTTAATTTAGGTAAACTCATTTTCACACCTCCTTAATGTGTTTTTACTATACGGATTAACCCTACTCTAATATATCAAATTTAAAATTGGCCGTCAACACCTTTTTATTTTGGACAAAATTGCATATAATAGATTGGTGGGATTTGAATGATTTACATACCTATAAGGATTTGAAATATGTGGTTTTACTATGGTGTTTGAAATCCACCCTATACTACCTACAAGGATTGCAAATATACCCGATGCTAAATTTCTCCAATAATGTGTAACCGTTGGTTTCCTGCTTATGTATTTTTATACAGCCTAAACCTGACATGCTCGAATATCTTTTTAATTGTTACCTGATCCCCATTGTGTACTTCTATTGCTTTCCTTTCAGTGGTGGCGTAAATTGGCCGGTAGCCCTTTTCTAGTGCCCAATTTACCATAAGATATGTTGCACCAAAGTCGCCCTGTATGATTATATAATCACCCTTTGCCAGCTCCTTCGCGAGCCAAACCTTGATGGGCCTAACGTATTCTTTTAAATCCGGTATGTCGGCGGGAACCTGTGCCCATAGCCTTATAAGATCATCCGGTAGATAATAGATGCCCTCAACATCAAGGGTCTCATACGCTTCATTTTCCTGTTGCTCCGTTAAGTTGTGAGAAAACAGTAAATATAAATCCGGCATTTCACAACACCTACTTTAACTATTCTGTATTTTTGCAAAATAGGGGGCAAACTCTGTAATTGTCCACTTGGGCCAACTGCCGAATCATTTAATTCCGCTAACACCTTAGGCAAAGAAGTGGCCCAACACCTATAGTGGCCAGCACGACTTCATTTTTATGTTCCCTGAGCATTTTTCAACCCCAGT
>CAYOQX010000076.1:0-8193 GCA_964406195.1 uncultured Alkaliphilus sp.
CATATAGAACATCAAAAGCGTAAACTAATATATGGCCACTGCCCATGGCAGGGTCTATGTTCTTACCGTCTTTGATACAATTCTTTAAGTAGGGATTACTCTTTTGGTAGGCTTAATTAGACAGGATAACCCTTGATATAAGGGGTTATAGCTATTTTTACGGTTATCTATCCAAAGCACCTAAATAGCCAAATAACTAATATATAACTATATATAACCTATGCTTTTCCTTTCTTTTTATTTTTGAACACTCCGTTCCTAACCTTTTTACATATAATTAAAAAGTATAAGCAAAATTAAAAGGTTCTTTATTATCTGTATTATACTTGATTTATCACAGTTTAACTACCAGATTGTAATAATTCTAATTTATAAAATATCTATAATATAGTATAATTATTGATTGATACCACTTCTTTTCCAGAACGGATGATCTTATAGAAAAAGAAATTTCCTATTCTCGTAAGATTGAAGAAATGATTTATGAAAGTCGCTACAAGAATAGAAAACATTATTACATTTTACAGAAAGAATTAAGACTTGAAGAAATGTAAAAAAATCAGCTAAAAATAAAAACAATTGATGTGGAACGAAATAATAATTAGTTTCGAATTAGTTTATTCAAGAAATTTATAGCTAATTAGTAGTTCTTTCATACTTTAAAACTACATATAATCCCTATTTTTCATGAAGATAGATTGGTAAATGTTGAAAAGTGTTGATTAGTGTTGACAGTATCTTTGTTCAGTGTTATAATTTAACATGTAATTATTGAATAAGTCCAGAAAGGTGATATATAATGAAAAACAATGAACTCGTCAACACAAAACAAGCAGCTGAGATTTTAGGAGTAAGTACATCTACTGTATATAGAATGGTTAACAGGGGAACGCTTGTCCCGTTTAAAACTCCTGGAGGGCAAAGGAGATTTACAATAAGTGCTTTAGAAGCATTTAAAGAGGATAGCAAAGCTATAGTCGCTCCACAAAACCCGTCTAAAACAAAAAAATCATCCAAGAAGATAAATGTTGCTAAAGATCAGGATGAAAATGAGCAACCTGAAGAAAAACCTGTTGATAAACGGAATAAATTAAACGATCTAAATGGTAGGCAATGGTTGCCGTTGACAAAAAGTTTTTTCTATCAGAAGGGACTAGGAGCAAAACATCCTCATGCAAAAATTGAAAGGCAACATCCTGCCCCTTTTTCTTTCCAAGATGTTTCCCAATTAATATCTTTTTTTACAAAAGAAGGTATGAGTGTCTTGGATCCTTTTGGAGGTGTAGGCTCTACAGCAAAAGCATGCGAACTTGAAGGTCGCTTTTGTACTAGTATAGAATTACAAAATAAATGGAATGATTTAGCTATCGAACGACTCGAGACCGAGGTTGGTGAGGGTACTTCAAAAAATCACAATTTTATAGTAGGAGATAGTCGTTTTATCCTAAAAGAATTTGAAGATGCTTCCTTTGATTTTATGGTGACAAGTCCACCATATTGGTCTATTCTCAATAAAAAAGCTGACCATAAAGTGAAAAAAGAAAGATTGTCTAATAACCTAGCTACAAATTATTCTGATGATATAAATGATTTAGCTAATATAGAAGATTATAATAAATTTTTGAAAATCTTAGTAGATGATGTATTTATGGAGTGTGGCAGACTTCTAAAAGAAAAAAAATATATGTGTTTAATTGTATCTGACTTTAGGAACAAGTCAGAGTTTATAAGCTTTCATAGTGATTTAATACAGTCATTAAATCAAAGAGAGACTAAAGATGGATTTAAAATTTGCTTACAAGGAGTTAAAGTTTTAATTCAGAATCACAAAAGCCTATTACCTTATGGTTATCCTTTTGCGTATGTTGAAAATATCCATCATCAATATATTTTAATCTTTAGAAAGGATGGTAAGTAAAGACATGGATTACTATGGAATAATTAATGGCGATTCAGATATACTCCTACAAAATATGGTTGATGATAAAATTAAAGTTGACTTAATACTAACAGACCCGCCCTATAATATAAATAAAGATTTTGGTAATGATAGCGATAAACTCCCTCTTAAAGAGTTTCTAAATGTAACAAAAGAAAGGATTTCATTATGTAAAAATCTTCTTAAACCACATGGTAGTATTATTTGGTTTGGGATTCATCACTATATCGGGTTTATTCAAACAATAATGTATGAGGAAGATTTAAATTATAGAAGAATGAACATTTGGCATTATGAAAATGGATTTAGTCGTTTAAGAAGAGCACCATTAACACAATACGAGCCTTTTTTATGGTTTTCTAAATCTCCAAAAAAATGGACCTATAATGTTGATGATGTGAGAGTTCCCTATAAAAGTACCGAACGTCTTAAAACCCCAGTATACTACAAAAACGCAAAAGGTGAACGAGTAAAATGGGAACCTAATCCTCTAGGTGCAATGAGAGGAGATATATGGGCTTTCCCCACATTAGCTGGTAAGGCTTTTGAAAATGAAAAAACTGAGCATCCCACTCAAAAACCTGAGTCCTTAATAACCGAAATAATAAAAGCATTTTGTCCCAAAAATGAAGAAGGGTTTTACGAAGGCACTATCTTAGATCCTTTTCATGGTTCTGGAACACTAGGAGTGTGTTGTGAAAAGTTGAATAAGGAAGGACATAACATAAGTTGGATAGGTATAGAACTAGAGGAAAAATGGTGTAATATAGCTCAAAATCGAATAGATATGCTGAGAAAATAATAAAACAGACGAGTAAATCTCGTCTGTTTTATTATTTTATTGGCTCCAAAATACCTAAATGTTTTCTTTGGATTTTATTGTTTCTGTCAAGCTGTTTATTTAATATTTCTCTTATCTCCATATTGTCATAATCAGCGTAGTAAGAAAAATTATTGGGTTCTAACTTCTTATTACTCCATAATAAGATTAGCAATGCTCCAACACTCATAGTGCTAATTTCAATATTCTCAACATTCCTGATATCTTTTACTACTTGCCAATACCCTTGTCTTTCGTTAGGTAGTTTTAAACATACTACAATTGCTTTGTTGAATTCTTTGGATATATCATATCTTGCATTTAAAACTGCTATATCATCTAATATAGCCCTTAATGCATCTAATGTGTCACTTCCAAATTCTACTTCTACAACACCAAAATCTGAATTTTTTGTTGAGTAGACCACATCCATTCTTGTATATACATCTCCAATTCGACTCATAGCGGAACTAGCTTTTAGACCAATAAGAATGTTCCTTACAACTGTATTATGATAATTACTTGGCATTATCTCTAACTTGTTATAAATTTCGCTTAATAACTGGTCTGATTCTATAATAAAATTTCCTCTTCTAATTAAAGACTTCAGATGTAAAATTTGTTGTTCCTGCTTTTCGATATTATTTTTTGAGACTTCTACTTGTTTTTGATAAGGAGAAATTTCTCTTACAACTTTGACCGCACCATCATAATAAAGAGCCCCAACGGGACAACGCCTTATACATAATCCACAATTAAAGCATAAGTTTGAATTAATCTTAGGTATTCCATTAATTATATCCCACTCAATTGCATCTACTGGGCAAACATTAAGATTTTTATCAGAAGAAAAATCTGATAATTCCTTACATTCTATCTCACTTTCATCAAAATAAATACAAAAAGGGTTTTGACATCCTATACAAGTTGATTTGTGTTTGTCACCGTTTGGATAGACCATTTTTGCTGGTGCATTACCCTTATAAATTATCTCTGTCGGTAAAGTATCAAATAATAATATATCTTTATGTTCTAGATTTTTTTTAAATACTTGCACTTATTAATCCCTCCAAACAATAAATTTTTTCTTTATCAAAACCTTTCCCATCAATTAATATGCTCACAGCAATTGACAAAAGTGAATCTAGACCTATCACTCCAACTCTATAATTATAAGTTTTATATATGTCAGAGATTAGTCTGCTAACTTCTGCTCTATCATTAGGCAGATAATACCCAACAACTAAGGTCGTAGTTTCTGGGGTTGTTATATGAGTCTGTCTTGATAACAAAATTATTTTATTTTCTAAAGCCTGCCTAACAGCTTTGATAGAAATATGTTGTTCTTCAGTAGGAGACTTAATTTCTATTGGTATACTCCTCGATACATCATTTATAATAGCATCCCACCTAGCAGCGTTATCTCCAGGTCGTGAAAAGTTACAATCATAACCCATAATTTTAAATAAAGTTGCTATTAAAGGGTAAAATGTCGTTTGCGTAGCATTTTCGTAATATTTAAATAAAATATCAACTATTTCTTTATTTTCTTTATTTTTATTTTTGAGATCAAGTACCTTTTGTACAAACTCCAAATCTTCTCTTTCATTTAACAGTTCCATTGAAGCTGTTTCAAAGATATCTAGATCTATTCTTTTTATAACCCCAGCTCGTTCCCTATCACTCACTAAACTATCAAACGTTTCCAGACTTTCTCTCTCATTATCTTTTTCTACACCTAATTTAATGCCTAAAGCCTCTTCTATAAGAGATCTCTTTATTGTTTGATAGGGAGAAAAAAGTAATTCTTTTCCTTCTAATATATCTGCACATTTTGCTTGATCTTCAGCAATAACTAATTCCACATTTGTTAAATCATATCCTGAACGTTTTAGCATTGAATAAACACCAAGTCTAATTAATGATTTTTTTATACTATTATCATAAGTATTAAATTCCTCTAATCTTAAGTCATACATTTCTTTTATATTATTATAAGTGTCTATTCCATGTTGAGTTATTTTCAGGCAACCCATGGACTTATTATATAAATCACGACATCGAATGGTCTCTATAAAATTACAGCTTTTCATGAATCCTATTGGTAGTCTAGTTGTATTATCTACCGAAGTTTTAGACATGCCTAAACTATCTGCGAGATCTGAAAATGCTTGTTCTAATCTAGTAAAATCACCCCTTATGGATAATATACTTTCTATCATATTGCTATACTCTTCTTCATCTTCATCATTTACACTCATTGGCCCAAGGCATAATTCATGTTTGTACATTTTGCCTCCTAGATCTATAAAGGTTCTAAGAGCACATTTAAAAAATCTTACCCGCTCATCGTAACTCATTCTATCAGTTAATTCTGTTGGATGATTTATCCCTAGAACACACTGTTCATAGAGTTTTGATACATCACTTTTTGACAGTGCCACATGTATGCCAATATATGTAAATACCAAAGGGTATGAACTATCACCATAAGGAGTGACCCAACCGAGCATCCTGAATACCTCTGCGTACATTTTTGCGTTCATTTTTGCAGAATTCATACTTTCCTGGTCAGTGTTACTAAGTTTTAAAGCTTCATCTCCTGCATATCCATAAGCAGTCATTAGCCTACCTTGTGCTATAACAATTGCCATATCTTCGATTGTAAAAACTGCCTGTGGACCTAAAGCTGCATATAATTGTCTTATAACTTGAATTTGTGTCGAATATTGTGTCCCTGGATTTCTAAAACGAATCATTTTACTCCTCCTTGTCTCCCTTAATTTTCCTATCCATCCCTGTTATTTATGATAATCTTTTTTATGTGTTTTAATTATTTCATCTGCTGTCATGCTATCTCTCTGATACAGCTAACAAAATACTCTTTATGATAATTTAAAAAGACAGCACTTCAAAATATAATTGTATCAAATATAACTGTAAATAACAATAATTCTTAAACTAAGGAATGTAAATTGCTTGGAATCCATTGAGGATAATTGTTTAATTAGTTATAATGTTCTTATAATTATATATCTGAGGAGGATTCTTATGTCTAAAACTCGTTCATTTAAATCATACATTTTTACTCGTTTTTACAATGAGCTTTTTGAAGCGATTGAAAATTTCATTTTAGATAACCAAGATAATTTAGGGGTATCCTCCCAGCTTGTTGTCAGAGTTGATGAAGCTCAACTTGATGATATAGATATTAAGCACGCCTTTATAAATGATCTTCCAGATATGAAAATAGCCTTCGTTGTATTAGTCGAGGCTATTTTTGAAATTCACGAAGTTGACAGAAGAAATGATAGATATGATGAAGTTTCAAATTGGTTCAAAGTTTCATGTACTGGTGACTTAAGTAAAGATCTTAATGATTTTAAAATAGATTATGTTGAAATTTATAGCAGTAAAGACAAGCAGACTAAACCTTTATCTGATACTTTAGTACCCATTATATATAAAGAACAGCTAGAGAAAGTAGCTGAGGAATTTCTTCAGCTCTATTTCCCCGAAGCACTTTTAAAACCTAAATACATTGACCCTAATGAATTAGCAGGAAAAATGGGCCTAAAGGTTGAGCATAAACAAATAACTGATGATTTTTCTGTATTTGGTCAAATATTTTTTGTAGATACAGAAACTAAATACTATGATCACACTACCTCTGAGTACAAGAATTATGATGTTTCTGCAGGTACTATTTTTGTTGATCCTACATCATATTTTTTAAGAAATTTAGGTTCTGTTCATAATACAATCGTTCATGAATGTGTCCATTGGCACCTTCATAGAAAAGCTTTTAAACTTGAACGGCTATTTAATAATCAAGCAACTCAAATACAGTGTAAAGTTATAGGTGGAGTAAAAGATAGTACAATACAAGAATCTACCGACTTTATGGAGTGGCAAGCTAATGCATTAGCTCCACGTATACAAATGCCACTAAATCAAACAAAAATAAAAGCATCCGAATTTATTAGAAAATATTTAAAGTTAAAACCAGGTGCAAAAATCATAGATATTATGGAGCCCGTAATTGATGAAATCGCAGGTTTTTTCATGGTTTCAAGGCTTGCTGCAAAGATCAGATTGATAGATGCAGGGTATGAAGAAGCCAGAGGTGCATTTAATTATGTAGACGGAAAATATGTTAAACCATACACCTTTAAAAAAGGTAGTTTAGAAAAAAATCAAACTTTTTCTATTAGTGAAAAAGATGCTCTAATTCAAAGTTATATAAATCCAAGCCTTAAAGAAAAATTAGATACAGGAAATTATATATTTGTAGACTCTCATTTTTGTATAAACCACCCTAAGTATGTTCAATATGATTTATGGGGGCGACCTTATTTAACTGATTATGCTAGATACCATATAGATGAATGTGCTCTTGCATTTGATATAGTCTTTGATAGGCCTATTAGTAACTTTAATGAAGAATTTTACTATAAGTGTATTTTGTTTAAAGATACTGCATCTGATATCATCTTCAGGGCAGAATTTAGTGACTCATCTATAAACGATAATGTAGATGCTCAAGCACAAGCAATAATGACTTATAGTAAAGAAATTGCTAAAACCCTTCAGGCTATGCCTGGTACTTTCCCTGCAGCTTTAGTTTATTTAATGAATTGGAGAAATATAACTAATGAAAAACTTGCTGAAAAAACCTTCCTTGATCCTCGAACCATACAAAGACTTAGAAATGATTTTGACAACAAAACTTCAATAGAAACAGTAGTTGCCATATGTATAGGGTTACAACTACCTCCAGCTATTAGCTCCCGCTTAATAGAATTATCAACTTGCTCACTAGGTGTTGGAGATAAACATATAGCTTATCACTGTCTTTTAACCTCATATTATACTAGACCAATTATTGACTGTAACTCACTTCTCACTAACATGAATCTAAAACCCCTAACAAAAGAAAAATAAATTCACTTTACCCAGACAAAAATTGTCTGGGTCTTTTTTTGTCCATTTTTAGCTGTTTTGCCTCTTAAAGAAGATTTGATATGTCTTTAAAAGGCTATTTTTTATGCTGTTTTATCCCATAAACCAGACATTGTATGTCGTTTTTTAATCCTCCTTAGCTCTGTATTATATAGATAAATCATTACACATTTTAATTATTCATCGAGGAGGTGATGCCATGAAAGAAGTTAGAAATGCAAACAAAAAACGAGTTGGTGATATTAGCCATGACGGTAAAATATTTCAAATCATTATTAAGGGCTATCCAACAACTATTACAGCAAACCCTGATGGAACTCTTAAGATTATCCATCAAAATGAAAAAGTATCAGCTTAAACTCAACTAACAATTAAATAGGAAATCCGCCAGAACGCTAAGACGGCCGTGCGGGACACTTTTACAGGTGTTCCCATGCCGTCTTTTTGTTTTGAGGATTTCTTTCCTCCTGGT
>CAYOQX010000077.1:0-774 GCA_964406195.1 uncultured Alkaliphilus sp.
ACAGTGAAACGGAAAAAATCATTCAAAAATCCCTATCCGATTTGGCCCGGGATAGGACTACATTGGTTATTGCCCACAGATTGGCTACCATCAGAAATGCAAACAAAATTGTTGTGTTAACCGATGAGGGAATAGCCGAAATGGGAACTCACAAGGAATTATTGGACAATGATAATATGTATGCCAAGTTATATAAGGCACAATTCGGTGGTTTTATGCCGGAAATCTTATAACATAATCGTCCCTAAATCATTATTTCGGCATATTATGTGTTATGTGTGTTATGTTTGTGATTTGTTTGAGTAAACAATGGATTGTAAGAGGATTGGCGGAGAATATATCGAATATGTTTATAGTGCATCGGATTACCTGACAATATTATTCTTAATTGCTGAATGGTGGCGGCTTGTGGGGGGGATAGGTGAATAGATAGTGAAATCTAAAGTGCCGGGGTTCAATTTGGGGAACAAAGGGGACAAAATAAAGGTTCTATTTTTAGCACAAGCATCACTTATGATTGTAGTTACAGTCTATTTATATTTGGCAAGATGGAGATTAATGGAGAGGCAATATCGGCCCGTTATCAGCATAGATGTTGTATTGGTGGCGCTGATGATATTAAGTTGTCTGGTAGGGATAAATTTTGTGTACCTGTCGGGTAAGATAGACAATTTAATAGAAAAGGAAAAAGAATATGAAATGCAGGCACTGCGAATTGAACAAATGGAGGAGGCAAATGACTTATTAAGGTCTCAAAAACATGATTTTTCAAAT
>CAYOQX010000077.1:784-8169 GCA_964406195.1 uncultured Alkaliphilus sp.
AATAATTTGCAGGTGCTGTGGGGATTGTTGAGTTTGGGAGACATAGTAAAGGCAAAGGAATATTTGAGCAGGTACAGTGATACACTTAAAATAGATGAGAAAGAGGCGCTCAAACTCAGCAGGCTGTCCTGTACATATTTGTATACTTTGTTGATGAATAAAGCATACAAATGTCGGGATATGGGAATTAAAATAAATTACTACATACAGCCTTCTATTCCGCTGGAAAAATTCAGTCCAATCGATACGGTCAGAGTATTAGGAAATTTGCTGGATAATGCCATATATGAGGTTGAAAAACTGGAGACCGGAAATGGTTGTATCATTGTAAGTATGTACTATGATGATAAGAAGTGTTCATTTCAGGTTACTAACAGGGGCACTGTCATACCTGATGAAATAAGAGACATGGTATTTGACAAAGGATTTACCACAAAGGATAGCGAAGGAAGCGGCTTCGGGTTGTACAATATAAAAAGGATAGTAAAAAAATACAATGGGAATATATATATAAAAAGCGATGCTCTTATAGGAACCAGTTTTATTGTAAATCTGCCCAGAATCTAAAAAATTGGCTTTTATTAGGGAATTTAAACCCAAAATTTCAAAAAATATAATTTTTCCTTTGATTCTTTCGCATTTTTATATATAATGGAAGTTACAACTATTTATACGCATGGAATATCGAGACTAATATAGCGTATAGATAATCAATATAATACCAAGGGGGAATATTAATGACAAGAAGAATGAAAACGATGAATGGGAATTTAGCTGCTGCACATGTTGCTTATGCATTCACGGACGTAGCTGCTATATATCCTATTACACCTTCCTCGGATATGGCGGAACATGTTGATGAGTGGAGTGCTAAGGGCCAAAAAAACATATTTGGGCAAACAGTACAAGTAACGGAAATGCAGTCCGAAGCCGGAGCTGCAGGTGCTGTTCACGGTTCCCTGGCTGCAGGTGCCTTAACTACCACTTTTACCGCTTCGCAAGGTTTATTATTGATGATACCTAATATGTACAAGATATCAGGCGAATTGTTACCGGGAGTGTTTCACGTAAGTGCTCGTGCGCTTGCAGGTCATGCACTTTCCATATTCGGCGATCATTCCGATGTAATGGCTGCAAGACAAACAGGTTTTGCTATGCTTGCTTCCGGCGGGGTTCAAGAAGTTATGGACCTGGCAGGAGTAGCACATTTGGCTGCTATAAAGGGGAAAGTCCCTTTTGTAAGCTTCTTTGACGGTTTCAGAACCTCACATGAAATGCAGAAAATAGAAGTGTTGGAATATGATGAACTTGCAGACCTTGTAGATTGGGATGCCATAAAAGAATTCAGAAACAGCGGATTAAATCCGGAGCGCCCATATTTAAAAGGATCGGCTCAAAATCCGGATATCTATTTCCAAGGCAGAGAGGTTTCAAATAGTTATTATGAAGCCATTCCGGATATAGTAAATGATTATATGAAAGAAATAACCAAATTAACAGGTAGAGAATATGCTCCATTTGTATATTACGGTGCGGAAGACGCAGAAGACATTATTGTTGCAATGGGTTCCGTAACATCAACAATAGAAGAAGTGATAGACCATTTCAATAAAAACGGGGAAAAACTGGGCTTGGTTAAAGTACATCTTTACAGACCTTTCTCGGAAGAATACTTCTTCGATGTTTTACCGGAATCAGTTAAGAGAATTGCGGTACTTGACAGAACCAAAGAACCGGGTTCATTGGGAGAGCCTTTATATCAAGATATTAAAACTCTGTTCTTTGATAAAGAAAATGCTCCGCACATAGTAGGCGGAAGATACGGTCTCGGCTCCAAGGATACAACTCCGGCCCAAATTAAGGCTGTGTTTGATAACCTTAGAGCGGATGAACCTAAAAACGGTTTTACAATCGGTATAGTAGATGATGTTACACATACATCTTTGCCGGTAGAAGAAAATGTTGTAACAGCTCCGGAAGGAACAATAAGATGCAAATTCTGGGGACTGGGTTCAGACGGTACGGTAGGCGCAAATCAAAGTGCAATACAAATTATCGGTAATAACACCGATATGTATGCTCAAGGGTACTTCGCCTATGATTCAAAGAAATCCGGGGGACTTACGGTTTCACATCTGCGCTTTGGTAAACAACCTATAAAATCAACATACTTAATCGATGAGGCGGACTTTATTGCCTGCCATAACCAAGGATATGTACGTCAATATGACTTGGTCAAGGGACTTAAAAAAGGCGGAACATTCCTATTAAACTGTATTTGGTCCCAGGAAGAGTTAGATGGAAAACTGCCTGCATCGCTTAAAAAATATATTGCCGATAATGATATTAACTTCTATACGCTCAATGCCACAGATATTGCTGCGGAAATCGGGCTTGGCAGAAGAATTAATATGGTTATGCAGTCTGCATTTTTCAAATTGGCCGAAGTACTTCCTATGGATGATGCCATTGAATATCTAAAACAGGCAATAGTGGATTCTTACGGAAGATTTGGAGAAAAGGTAGTGGAGATGAACTACCAGGCGGTAGAAAAAGGTGTAGAATCATTGGTCAAAATAGATGTACCGGATGCATGGAAGGACGCGGTGGATGAGGCTGCTGCAACAGTAGCGGAAGACGAACCGGACTTTATTAAGAATGTATTGAGACCGATGAATGCGCAACAGGGAGACAACTTGCCTGTGAGTACCTTTTTAGACACACCGGACGGTGTATTCCCGTTGGGAACCTCAAGATTTGAAAAACGCGGTGTAGCCATTAATGTACCTGAATGGAATAGTGACAACTGTATACAGTGCAACCAATGTTCATATGTATGCCCGCATGCGGCAATCAGACCGTTCCTATTGGATGAAGCCGAGGTAAAGGATGCTCCGGAGGATTTCAAGACAATAAAGGCTGCAGGCAAGGGTTTTGAAGGATTGGAGTACAGGATTCAGGTAAGTCCGTTAGACTGTGTCGGTTGCGGGAACTGTGTTGACATATGTCCTGCAAAAGAGAAGGCTATTACAATGATGCCTACACCACCGCAGATAGAGGCACAGAGGGAAAACTGGGAGTATGCGGTAACGGTTTCGGATAAATCCCATCTGACAAATAAATTTACAGTAAGGGGAAGTCAATTTTCACAACCCTTATTTGAGTTTTCAGGTGCTTGTCCGGGCTGCGGAGAGGCTCCCTATATAAGACTGGCTACCCAATTGTTCGGTGACAGAATGCTTATAGCCAATGCTACCGGATGTACTTCTATATTCGGTGGGGCTGCCCCGTCTATTCCGTACTGTACAAATGCCGAGGGTAAAGGACCCGCTTGGGCAAACTCATTGTTTGAGGACAATGCGGAATACGGATACGGTATGTTTTTAGCTATTAAGCAGATAAAGAACAAATTGGCGGATCTTATGACAGAGGCATTGGAACTTGATATATCTGATGAATTGAAGGATGCATTCAGAGATTGGTTGGAAGGAAAAGACGATGCGGAAGCATCCGAAAAAGCAACCGATAAAATGCTTCCATTACTTGAATCGGAAAAAGGCAATCCGATTATAGATGAGATAATTGACAGGAAAGATTTCCTGATTAAAAAATCCCAGTGGATTATCGGCGGAGACGGTTGGGCTTATGACATCGGATTCGGCGGATTGGACCATGTAATTGCTTCAGGGGATGATGTAAACATTCTCGTGCTGGATACAGAGGTCTATTCCAATACCGGCGGGCAGGCTTCCAAGGCATCCCCAACGGCTGCCGTTGCCAAGTTTGCATCCGCAGGGAAGAGAACCAAGAAGAAAGACCTGGGTATGATGGCAATCAACTACGGTTATGTCTATGTGACACAGGTATGCATGGGTGCGGATCACAATCAATTGATCAAGGCCATGAAAGAAGCGGAAGCATATGACGGACCTTCACTTGTTATAGCCTACTCACCATGTATTGCTCACGGTATAAGAGCAGGTATGGGCAAAACACAAGAGCAGGGTAAAAAGGCTGTTGAGGCCGGATATTGGCATCTATACAGATACAACCCGGCATTAAAAGAAGAAGGTAAAAACCCGTTCATATTGGACTCAAAAGAACCGACAGCATCGTTCAGGGATTTCCTATTGAGTGAAGTACGTTATGCCTCACTGGCCAAAGCGTTCCCGGATGTGGCGGAAGAATTGTTTGATAAAGCCGAAGGGGAAGCTGAGGAAAGATATGAGACATATAAACGTTTAGCTGAGCAACAATAATATATAAGAATAAAGGGAGGGCTGTAACAACAGCCCTTTTTTTATTTTTCAGGGGGTGAGGTAAAATGAGCCCGCTTCAAATGTTTACTATAATCCACACCGTAATAAGTATTTTAATCGGCATAGATATATTGTTGGATAATCGCGATCCTTCCAGTACGGTGGCATGGCTCATGGTTCTGTTTATCCTACCGATTGTCGGGATATTTTTATATTTATACATAGGAAGAAATCATCGAAAAAAGAAAACATTCATGAGGAAAAGAAGCAGAGATTATGTTCTTTTAGACAGTTTGTTGGGAAAACAATTTCCGTTTATAGATTATAGGAAAATATTCAGAAAGGAATCCAACGATATCAGGGGTAAAATAATTCCCCTGCTGTTAAATAACACGGAGTCCCCGGTTACAGTAAATAACTATGTTAAGGTACTGCAAAACGGTGAAGCAACATTTACGGAAATGTTAAATGCCATTGATAGGGCGGAGGACCATATTCATATGGAGTATTTTATTATAAAGGATAGTCATATAGGGAAAAAATTTCAACAGGCATTGATAAAGAAGGCCGAGCAGGGGCTGGAGGTAAGGCTCATATATGATGCGGTCGGCAGTATCAGGCTCAGGAGGAGCTTCATTAAATCAATGGAGAACGCCGGTGTGCAGGTCAAATGTTTTCTACCTGTAACCCTTCCTTTCTTCAGGAGCAGGCTGAATTATCGAAACCACAGAAAAATATTAATAATAGACGGTAGAACAGGTTTTACAGGAGGCATAAATATCGGCGATGAATATTTGGGAAAAAATAAAAAAATGGGATTTTGGAGGGATACCCATTTAAAAATTGAAGGGGAGGCTGTATATATACTTCAGGGAATTTTTCTGACAGACTGGCATTTTGTATCCGATGAAACCCTGGATAGTTTTAAATATTTTCCACCCGTGAATTATCGCGGTGAAACAGTAATGCAAATTGCATCCAGTGGTCCGGATTCTCATTGGGCCTCAATCCATCAGGCATATTTTGCCGCAATTAACAGTGCAAGGGAAAGGGCATACATTACAACACCCTATCTTGTTCCCGATGATGGGATTTTGCTCGCATTAAAAACAGCCGCACTGAGGGGTGTGGATGTAAAGTTATTATTGCCTATAAAACCGGATCACAGAACTGTATTTTGGGCATCCAAATCGCATTTTGAGGAACTTTTGGAAGCGGGAGTGAAAATCTTTCAATATAAAAAAGGATTTGTCCACGGCAAGGTGTTTATTATAGATAATAATTTTGTTTCAATAGGTACCGCTAATTTAGACATACGCAGTTTTAAACTCAACTTTGAGGTGAATGCTTTTATCTATGACAAAAGGGTAAACTGCAGTGTTGCCCGGGATTTTTTGGAGGATATACGAGTCAGTAGAGAAGTGGTCTTGGATGAGTATAAAAACAGGCCGATTACACATAAAATTAAGGAATCCGTAGCTAGAATTTTTTCTCCGATATTATAATCCGGAAAATCTTCAGAGCTTGCGTAACATTAAAAACCTTCAGGGTTTGCGGAATATTTTATTCGCACCTGTATTTCACCCTCATTCGCCGGGAATAAGGTTATTGGTAAGATATTCCCGTATAGTAGCGGGGGGATTTTCCCGGCGAATGGAGAATGAAAATTCATATGTCTATTTTATCTTGATATCTTTGCTGTTTTCCCATACTCCGTGTATATTGCAATAGCTTTGGACATAAATAGTACCGGATTTTTCCAACCTTATCTGTGT
The DNA here is from genome assembly GCA_964406195.1 of uncultured Alkaliphilus sp. Classification (GTDB taxonomy): domain Bacteria; phylum Bacillota; class Clostridia; order Peptostreptococcales; family Natronincolaceae; genus JAAZJW01. The sequence continues at coordinate 6,819 of CAYOQX010000077.1, forward strand.
GCATCCCACAGGGTCGGTAAAGTTTTCGCCTTCACCGTGGGCTGAGAATTTAAAGTTTGCAAGTTCCACCGGAAACTTGGCACCTTCCGCATGGAAAAAGACCTTAAACCATGCTATATAATGTTCGAGTGTGTTGGGGTGTCCCACCGCATCTCCTATTGATATTTTCAACTCGAAAGGTTCTCCCGCCGTCACCGTTTCAGGGGCGTGTATTACGGGAACATGTTTTTCACCTTTCCAATCTCCGCTTTGTAAAAATTGTCCAAATGATTTCACTAATATCATCCTTTCCTGTATATTGTTATTTTTTTCAGTTTGTTCTGATTTTGCAATGTTATTCTGACCTTACAGTGCTGTTTTGACTTTTCAATGCTATTGATATATATAACCGTTATCCCGCTCTTATAACCAATATATTTTTTATTGTCATATGAATTTTCCGGAAATTCCGTCTGCTTGAACTATGATTATACCGAATATCCTTGAAAGGATAAATACAATGCAATATAATGTAATAAAGGCCCCGACTTATTATCGGAGATAGGGGATACATATAAAGATGGAGATTTTAATGAATTTAGCTGAATTATACAAGATACAGGAAAAATTAGATAATCGGATACGTACGGAGCATGGATTGAAGGATAAAAACCTTATACCGGCCAAGATATTGGCATTGCAGGTAGAGTTCGGAGAATTGGCAAATGAAACCCGCTGTTTTAAATTCTGGAGCAATAAAGGGCCTTCTTCCGAGAAAGATATTCTTGAGGAATATGTGGACTGCCTTCATTTTATTTTAAGTATAGGGTTAGAGAGCGGGTTAACGGGAATTGATTTAGTCAAAATAGACAGCGCAGATAATTTAACAGATCAGTTTCAGAATATATTTGCAAATATTATTGCATTCCGGCATGAACCCACATCAGACAATTACGGAAAACTGTTCAGCCATTTTATATTGCTGGGCAGCAAATTGGGTTTTACGAATGAGAAAATATACCGTGCTTATTTAGAAAAAAACAAGGTTAATCATCAAAGGCAGGACGAAGGATATTAGGGTCAGGCTATTAATTAATGGAAATGATGACAACTTTGTAGTATAATTGAAGAAAGTAGATATACTATCGTTGTTTTTCATATAGTACATAACATCAGGTTTGCAGGTGCGTTTTACAATCAATCGAAAACTTAATTCGGATAGGACTTATCTGAATTTAGTTGATAAATATTATTTAAAGGGGAGGGTATGCAGTTGGCAACAGAACTGAGAGGAAAACCTGTAGCTGATAAAATCAGTGAAGGGTTGATAAAAGAAGTAGAAGAACTAAAGGCAAAAGGAATAACTCCAAAG
>CAYOQX010000078.1:0-3526 GCA_964406195.1 uncultured Alkaliphilus sp.
CTTTAGTAACCACATTACTGCCCAATGAATAATCATAAGGAGCTGTTGTTCCTTCAACTATCTTTTTAAATTCTTTACCATCTGTGGATGTGACTGCATCCATTTCAAAATTTTCGGTCCATGCATCTTGCCATGATTCAGGTTGTCCAGTACCACCAACAGATTCAATTTCAGGAAAATAATCCTTCATAAGCATTTCATAAATATGTTCTGATTGTAGTGTTTTGACATAAGATAACTCTGTACTAGTTGGATCAGTTATTGATGTCGGCATATAAGCTATTTCTAAGCCTTCACCGGCTTTAACTTGCATCTTAATATCTTCTACTGCTACTCTTTCGCCAATTGTAAACCATGCATAAGTGGTTGTTCCGAGGGCGATTGCTGTTACGACTAGTGTCATCACAGCTATTAATAATTTTCTAGTTAATTTCATTTCCATCTTCTCCTTTAATTTTTAAATTAATTTAACTATTTATTGTACTTCTTACTGCTTTAAACTGCAGTTTTATTTTTAACCTGTCATAAATAACAGGGTCAAACAGATCGGCATCCCAACCTTCTAACCAAATATTAATTGTTAAGTCACCATGATAGTAGGTTTTCTCATCTACTACTTTTATTTCATTTAACTCCATTACTTTAGAAACTTCATCGTAACTAAAAGGTTCACTGGGGCTAAACTCACTTAACTCATAAATGGTAGGGGGGGTAGCTGTTGGTAAAGTTAAGGTTTTTCCTGATGACTTTTGATAATAGTCATAAGCTCCATAAACTTTACCATAACCACGATGCTCATTATTACTAAGATCGAAGATTTTAACAACTTCGCTTTCTTCTTCTAAAAAGATAGTTGCGATTCTAAGAGCGTCATGGGCATAATACTTTTTAACCTCACCTTCATAAACATATTCATCAATATCATAAAGGTAGGTAAAGGGACTTTTAAATTCAATTCCTTTGGAAACTGCATAAGTACCTTCTTTATTGTTGAGATCCTGATAAGTTAATTCATTACTAATATTATTAACTAAATAAACATCTCTTTCTCTTCTTGAACTAGTTCTAAAATAGAACTTTAAACTAAGGTAATCTTTATTTTTAATCACACCCTCACCATATAAATGACTAAAGTTAACTCCATCACTGGAAGTAACTGCAGTTAAGCGGGCTGCTTTTAAATAACTTAATAGTAACTCTTTAGGAAGCTCACTATAATAGTTAATACCATCTAAAGAGATTTCTAAATCATCACCTAAAGTAGCGCTTAAGTAAATATCATCGACGACATTCGTTCTCGTCATCGCTACCCAAGCATAAGTCGCTGTCGACAAGGAAAAGGTTACTAAGAAGAAAGTAATCATCGCGATTATTAACTTTTTCATCTTACTCACCCTCATCCCGAGCACTATCAATCTTAAAGACTAAATTAACTTTAACAGCGCCTGCTAACATCTCTTCAGTACTATAAGTACCATCAATATAAGAAATGAAAGTGTATTTAAAGACATCTCCAGGTCTAAAGTTATAAATAATATCTCCACCTAAGTATCTTCTTGAACCACTCTTATGATAAACCTCTTTAATGGGTTCTTTAATACCTTCACCTTGACGATATAACACTAATACTAAAGCATCTTCTAACTTATTTTTTGATTCTGTAATAGTAATATCATATTTTAAGTTAATAGTTTCTTTTCCAGTATTCTTAATAAAGAAGTTATAAGCAATATACTCATCATCATTATAAGGATCTTCAAACTGCCCTCCTGGAGCATTTAAAATATCATCTATGAAAACAATGTTTTCAAATAAGATATCGATCATCTCACTTTTAGGAGTTAAAGATAACTTCTCAGTAGCATCAGTAAAGTCACCACTTTCACTTAAATGAATACCTTTTAGTTCAGCATCATCATTCATCTTAATTAAAAACGTTCCCGTAAACTGACCATAAATCGTCACAACCACGGCTAACATGGAAAGAATACCAGTAATTAAGATAGCTAAACTAACTAATTGCCAACGTCTTCTTCTCTTTGGTTTTAAATTAAATAACGGTTTCGTTCTCATTTGATGCCTCCCTTCTTTAAGTATTTATTAAACTATTCCTTTTAATTAATCTTCAATAATATTAACTAATTCTTCCATCGTTAAATTGCTATTAACATTTAACTCTTCATCAGCTACTACACTAAATTGCATCATAATGCTCAATTTATCATTTAAAATAACATTAAAAGCTTCCGCATCAAATCCTTCAATATAAATTCTAATTGTAATATCAGTATATAAATAAGGATCTTCTACTTCACTCTCTTCATCTAAGACTTTAAATGTACCAAGTACTATTTGAACCTCAATTGGATCATCTTCAGGATCTTCATAGTATTCAGTTAACGATTGAATCGTTTTAGCCGCTCGATAATCTTTATGAATTACATCGATAGCACTTGAATATGTTTTCTTAAAATAATAAAGATTTCCCTCATCAAAGTTAGGCTGATTATTAGATAAAACCGAATTACCATAAAATGATTCTTTTTCATTCTTATCTTCAAAGTCTCGCTCTTCTTTTTCATAAACAACAACACTATTTAAATATTTGTTAGCAACTTCATCATCTAAAACATAACCTTCGATGGCTATTCTCGCCGCATCAGCAGCCTTATATGTATAATCAATATAATATTCGTCATCACTTTTAGGAAAAACTTCTCTTCTTTTTCCCTCTTTTGTAAATGTTGGTGTTGGGAATTTAAAGCCTGGATTAATATCATTTACCCCTTCAGAATCAAGCGAAACATCACTCCAAACTAAATGAGATAAAGCAGCTTTTTCAGTTCTAAACCTTAAAGTAAACTCAACAAAACCACCATTACTAGCGTTTGCAGGCATTAATGGAATATCTTTGTTTTCAATCGGTTTAACCATCTCTTCAATATTTTTTCCATCTTTAGAAGTAAAATCTTTCATTTTAAACATTTCTAAAGCTTCATTTTCATTCCAGCCATCATAATCAGCAGCAATTAAACCTTTAATTGTTTTGCCATCTAAAATACTAACAAATTCCAAGCCTTCATTATTTTTTAAATCTACTTTATTTTTAGAAACAAAAGCAAACTCTAAGCCATCTCCACTTTCAACATCCATTTCAAACTCTTCAATCATTACAGTTTGTCCTATCGTAAACCAAGCATAAGTGCTCGTTCCTAAAACAGTAACTATTAAAAGTAAAGAAAAGAATGACAAAATAATTTTTTTAGTTATTTTTTGCATATACTAATCCTTTCATTATTGGTTATCAATTGGAGTCAACTCGATAACCAAACGACAACATCGCTGTTAATGGATCTTCTAAAATACCATCAAAAGCTTCTGCATCAAAACCTTCTATATAAACTCTAATAGTAACTTCTGCATATAAATAATTATCAGCGGCTGCTTCCTCAAATGATGCTGCTGGTAAGAATTTCGCAACAATCACATCTTCATCTTCTTTAAATTCAGTAAAAGTTTTAGCAGC
>CAYOQX010000078.1:3626-8020 GCA_964406195.1 uncultured Alkaliphilus sp.
TGCCATATTCATCACTTAAATCAATAGTAGTAGACTTTTTAAAGATTTCTAAGTTTCCTTGGGTCCAGTTTGGCGTTTCATTAGATAAAACTGTATTTAGATAGTTTCCATCAGCCATTGCTTTTTCGCCAAGTTCATAAACATTCGCTTTTTCATATAATCCATTTGTTGAATATTTAGTGTCTGAAACAGAAATACGTGCGGCATGCGATGAGAAATAGGTATAATCGCTATTGCCCGCTTCTATCAAAGTACCAACCGGTGGAGTAAAATCAACCCCAGGAGTCCACTTGTTTATTCCTTCAGATTCTAATGTTCCATTTTCCCATATTAAATAAATATCATTGTTTCCTTGTTTTAAGGTTCTAAAACGAAGTGTAAACTCAACAAAACCATTATCAACTCTATCAGCAGTTTTTAATGAATATGAGCCAACATTATCTGCTTCACTATATTCTAAATACTCAAAATTAATACCATCAGCAGAGGTAACATCATTCATTTCAAAGCTACTAGCAAAGTCTCCTGTCTCACCATAGTAATCTTTACCCAAATAACCTAATATTCTTTCAGAAGTAATTCTACTAACATAACCTTCTTTAGAATTATTTCCATAAATATAAGCTACTTCAAGACCATCTCCGCCTTGAACATCCATTTCAAACTTACTAATAGTAATAGTGTCTCCAATAGTAAACCAAGCATAAGTGCTCGCCCCTAAAACACTAACGATTAGTGCTAAGGAAAAGAAAGACAATATTACTTTTTTAGTTAATTTTTTCATACTTTAATCCTTTCTTGTTAAAAGTGACTTTATTAATCTCCGTTGCCTTTGTCTGCACCATCACCATTTACAACACTTGATTTTTCAAAAGTAAATCTTAACATAACACTTAATTTATCTTCTAAAATACTATCAAAAGCTTCAGCATCGAATCCTTCAATATAAACTCTAATAGTTACATCAGCATAATAATAAACATCGTCATCTTCTTCATCTGTATTTTTAACAAACTTAGCAACAACTTTAGGTCCATTTTCTACTTCTTCATCTTCAACAAATGATGTAAATGTTTTAGCAGCTTTATATGTTTCTTGTTCACCATTTAGAGTGCCAAAATCATCTTTTAAATCATAATCAGTTGATGTATGGAAATATTGAAGATTGCCATGTGTCCAGTCTGGTTCGTTATCAGATAACACTGTGTTTAAGTAATCGGGATTTTCCCCTTCTGTTCCAAGATCTTTTGCTGCAAGTTCATAAACAGCGGTTTTTGATTCTTCTACTATTCCCGTAACAGAGATTCTCGCTGCATGAGAAGCATAATATTTATATTGAGTATACTCATTACCTTCTGGATCAATTAAAGTGTTATCTGTATTAGGTGCATTAAATTTAAAACCAGGAACCCAATCAGCGACACCTTGGGATTCTAACAATGCATCTTCCCAAATTAAAAAAGCGTCAGCTTCTTTTGTTCTAAAACGAAGAGTAAACTCTATAAATCCTTCATTTTTACGATCAGCATCTTCTAATCCATAAGAACCTGCTCCTTCATTTCCTTCTTCATTATATTTTAAATATAAAAACTTATTTCCATCCACAGAAGTCACATCACCCATTTTAAATTCTTCATTAAAATTTTCTGGTGAATCATATTCATAATCCTTACTTAAATATTCATAAATTCTTTCCGCAGTCAATCTTGTAACGAATCCTTCGCGAGAAATTTCTGTTCCTTCAACAGTAATTGGATCCTGGTATACATAAGCTACCTCAAGTCCTAAACCGCCTTGAACATCCATATCAAACTTACTAACGGTTACTGTATCCCCAATAGTAAACCAAGCATAAGTGCTTGTTCCTAAAACTGTTGCCATTAAGAGTAATGAGAATACTGATAATAACAATTTCTTACTAATTTTTTTCATACAATTTCCTCCTCTTGTATTTTTATTATTAATATTTATGCTTATCATAAATAGAAAAGCCAGCTGCCCTTAAAAACTTTTGGCAACTGGCTGACTCTTTGAGCCCCTCTAGTTTTGCGTCCCATTATCACTAATGGTTTGCCTTTAACTTTGTTTTTATTAAATTTGATTAACTAAAATAAAAATAGCCAATCGTCATAAATTTCTTTTACGACAACTGGCTAACTCTTTGAGTCCCTTTAGTTTTGCGTCCTATTATCACTAATAGTTTGCCTTTATACGTAAGTAGTCTTCTTAAAAATAAAAAAGTCGACCAAACCGCTATGGTAACTGGCTGACTTACTTTAAGTCCCTTTAGTTTTGCGTCCTATTATCACTAATAGTTTGCCCTTTTCATAATGTGTTTAGATTTTATCACTACTTTAACAAAAAGTCAACACTTTTATTTCAAATAAGCGATATTTCAGTTTTATTGCTTAATAAAGCCCTAAAATGAGTATTATATTGATTTTTAATAACATAATTTTCCCATTATTTATCTTTTTATATTAATAATATTTGATTGCTTTAAAGTTTTATTCCTTTTCTTTAGTTTCTAAAGAGACTGCTTTTTCTTTATTATTATTGGCTTTTGCACTATATGTTTGATACCAAAGTTCTACTTCATTAAGTGCTAATGCTTTTGCATAATAGTAACCTTGTTGATTAGTTATTGCTAATTCTTTAAAAATCTCACTTTCTTTTTTGTTTTCAATTTGCTCTGCTAAAACAAAAAGATTGTTTCTTTTAGCGAAATCGACGATCATTTTAATATAAACATTACGAGCTTCTAAATCGGTTTCTTCTAAAAAGAGCCGGTTAAGTTTTAATAAGTCCAATTTAGTCGGTCCCATCTTCTCTAAATCAAAAGGGGTTAAACCGAAAGTATCAGCGGCTATTTTAAAGCCTAATCTTTTTAAAGCGTTAATGTTTTTAGTAATAATATCATCATCTTTTTTTAGTAAGTTGGCTTCACTTATTTCAAAGATAATGTTGTTAGGGTTGGCGCCATTCTTTCTTAGTATACTAGTACAGTCTTTTATGATATTAGGGTTAGATAATTCTTTATTACCTAAATAGTTTAAAACATATAAGTTTTCATTATTAAAAGCTTTCTTTAAATAGTGCATCTCTTTAATAATAATTTCCAAGCCATGAAGAGCGATCGGATAAATATCACCAGATTGTTCTAAGACTTTAATAAACTTATGAGCAGGTAAAACTCCTAACTCAGGATGATTCCATCTAATGTAAGCTCTTAAGCTAAAGACTTCATTAGTAACGATATTAACAGAAGGTTGATAATAAAACTCAAACTCTTTGTTTAAGATTCCCATTTTAATTTGTTGAAAGTAATCTAAGTATTCTCTTTGCGTCATCTTTTCATCTAAAGCATTCGCTCTTACAGTATCGCCACCATCATAAACAATTTCTTTCATTAGTAGATCTAAGGAACGATAAAGTTTATTTACGGTATCACCATGAAAAGGAAAGAAAGAAACAGCTAAAGAAACTTCCACGTTAATAGTCGATTTTTTACCGACTAAATAATCATCTCTTAAAACATTAATCAAGTCATAACAATACCTCATCACTTCATCAAAAGCGAAACCTTCTTCTAAATAAAAGTAAAAGCCGCCCTTTTTAAAAACCGCCATCGCCATTTCATAAGGCATATTGTTTTGAATTCTTTTTACTAGTTCTTCTAAGACTTGTCTTAACACTTGAGGATTTAAACTCGCTTCTAAGTTAGTAAACTTATCGACTTGTAAGTAAATTAAAGAAAAAGTGTTTTCTTTTTTGCTTTGTTTTATTTCTTTTTTTAAAAGTTTCTTAAAAGAATTAGCGGAAAAAACACCATCAAATAGTAAATACTTTTCTAAGCCCGCCTTTTTAAAGCCTTTAATAACACCTCTTATTAAAAGTGCTAATAAAGCGATTACGATACTAATTACGATTACTACTAAAATCGCTTCTAAACCACTAGATAATGCATAAATCATCTTTTTCTTACCTCCTTGGCTTTAATTGGTCTGCCTTTATTATACTCGTTAAGAAGTTTAACTGCTTCCTCAAAAGGAAGGGCTTTACTAATTAAAAAGCCTTGAATAATTGTGACCCCTTGTTTTATTAAATACTCATTTTGTTTTTTAGTTTCTACACCTTCGACTACTAAGTCAATTTCTAAGTTCTTCGCTAAACTAATAATCATATTAACAACCGCCCTTGAATATTTATCAGTTAAAATATCAGCGATGAAGTCTTTATCGATTTTAAGACCATCAAGTGCCAACTCTTTAATATAAAGTAAAGAACTATTGCCTTTACCAAAATCATCAATATGGATTTTAATTCCTAAAGCTTGTGCCTCATCACTTTCTCCATGGTGTTCACCTGTTAGAGCTTTTAGCGTTTCGGCTAAA
>CAYOQX010000079.1:0-7930 GCA_964406195.1 uncultured Alkaliphilus sp.
AGGCAGTCAGAGATTTAGGGGTGATTTAAATGCAAAAAATAAAGATGGCAATTACCAAAGGAAGGTTGCTTAAAGGTACCGTCAAACTGCTGGAGAAATCGGGAATAAATTGTGATGTTTTAAAGGAAGATAACAGAAAATTAGTATTTTTATTGCCTGATTATAATATAGAAGCGGTACTGCTGAAGGCAATGGATGTTCCCACATATGTGGAACACGGTGTGGTGGACATAGGGATTGCGGGGAAAGATATTTTGCTGGAGCAGGAAAAACAGTTATACGAGATGGTGGATCTTGGGCTGGGCAAGTGCAGGCTTGCCGTGGCGGGTAAACCTTCAATGAAAAACGGAAAAAAACACTTGGTTGTAGCCACAAAATATCCTAATATCGCCAAAAAACATTTTGTCCAAAAAGGGCAGTCCGTGGAGATTATAAAACAGGAAGGTTCCGTGGAATTGGCACCTTTGATGGGACTTTCGGATGTGATTGTAGACATTGTGGAAACCGGTAAAACATTGAAAGAAAACGGGTTGGTGGTTTTGGAATATATTGCGGACGTCAGCGCACGTCTGGTTCTGAACGAGGCCAGCTATAAGACCAAAAAACAGGAAATCACTACTATAGTAAATTTAATTGAAAAAGCGGTAGGTCAATAAGAATACGGTACCTACCCGGGAGGGGAGATGCAATATGATAGAAATAATCGATTTAAAGGGTTCGGAAAAATCCGGACTTCTGGAGGAACTGAAAGAAAGGGCTACGGTGGATTTCAGGGATTATGAAAAAGTTGTGCAGGATATATTGGAAAAGGTAAAAGCGGAAGGCGATTCGGCATTGTTGGATTTTACAAAGAAATTTGACGGGGTGGATTTGAATCTTTCGGAAATGAAGGTTACGGAGGAGGAAATGGACGAGGCCTACAGTCAGGTTTCGGAAGAGTATCTAAAGGCAATACGTCTGGCAATCAAAAACATAACCGATTATCACAAAAAGCAGAAACAAAACTCATGGTTTACATCATCCGACGGTATTATGTTGGGACAAAAATTGACCCCGATAGCCGGTGTGGGTATTTACGTGCCGGGAGGTACGGCCCCCTATCCGTCTTCAGTGTTGATGAATGCCATACCGGCAAAGGTTGCGGGAGTCGAAAGGATTGTCATGGTAACCCCGCCGGGTGAGGACGGCAAGCTGTCCCCGGGGATTTTGGTGGCCGCAAAGGAATTGGATGTTGATGAAATATACAAGGTGGGCGGCGCACAGAGCATAGGTGCCCTGGCTTACGGAACAAAAACCATAGAAAGGGTAAATAAAATTGTGGGACCCGGAAATATTTATGTGGCTACCGCCAAAAGAGAGGTTTACGGGTATGTGGATATAGACATGATTGCAGGGCCCAGCGAGGTTCTGGTGATTGCGGATTCCTCTGCAAATGCCAAATATGTGGCGGCGGACCTGCTTTCCCAGGCGGAACACGATGAACTTTCATCGGCTATAGCAATTACAACGGACAAGGATTTGGCAAAGGCCATAGCTAAGGAAATTAAAATACAGACCGCTAAACTTGAAAGAAAAGACATAATCGAAAAATCTTTAAGCAATTACGGCAAAATCATAATAGCGGAAAACTTGGACGATGCAGTGGAATTATCCGATGAAATTGCACCCGAACACTTGGAATTATGCGTGGAGGAACCCTTTGATTTGCTGAACAAGGTCAAAAATGCAGGGGCTATATTCTTAGGAAACTATGCTCCCGAACCTTTGGGCGATTATCTGGCAGGTCCTAATCACATTCTACCGACCAGCGGTACCGCAAAGTTCTACTCACCGTTGTCAGTAGACGATTTTACAAAGAAATCCAGCATAACTTATTATAACAGAGGGGCATTGGAAAAAATAAAGGATGAGGTTATGACCATAGCGGAGGCTGAAGGGTTAACCGCCCACAAAAATTCTATTAAAGTGAGGTTTGAATAGATATGTTGTGTAATTTGGTCAGGGATAATATTAAAAATCTGACATCTTATACTGTTGAACCGAGTCTGAACATGGTAAAATTGGATGCCAACGAAAACAACAACACCGCCTATTTATTAAATGAAAAATTTGCCGAAGCGGTTTCGGAATTAAAGATAAATGAATATCCGGATTCGGATTGCACTGAGCTCAGAACCATTCTCGGGGAAGAGCTCAAAACGGATATCGGTCAAATAATGATAGGAAGCGGATCCGACCAGCTTATTTCCATTATTATGTCCGCTTTTGTAGGCGACGGCGATAAAATGCTCACCCATGTTCCCACATTCGGCATGTACAAAATTGTTGCACAGATAGCGGGGGGCACAATTATCGAGGTGCCCCTGAACAAGGATTTCAGTTTCAATTTGGACAGTTTTTTAGAGGCTGTGGAAAGGGAAAAACCTAAAATCATATTCCTTACCAACCCGAACAACCCTACGGGCAATATTATGCTCAGAGATGAAATAGTGGAAATTATAGAGCAGAGCAACGGAATAGTGGTTGTGGATGAGGCCTATTATGAATTCTACGGGGAAAGCGTAATAGATTTGGTAGATGAATATGAGAACCTGATTGTACTGAGGACACTGTCCAAGGCATACGGACTGGCCGGGGCCAGAGTAGGATACGGGGTCGCCTCAAAACAGCTTATGGATATTTTATATAAGGTAAAACCTCCTTATAATGTTGCCGGTCCGAGTCAATTGGCTGCAAAAATCTGTTTGATGAATAAGGATATAATGAAAAAGTCGGTAAAGGAAATCATCGAAGAACGGCGGAAAATGATAAATTCATTGGAGGAAATCCCGAATATCAGAATATTTGAAACCTATGCTAATTTTGTCTTGTGCAAACTTGATAATGCCAAAGATGTATATGATTATTTATTAGATAATAATGTTTTGGTTCGATACTTCGGGGACGGAGGGCCTCTGGCGGACTGCCTTCGCATTTCCATCGGTACCGAAGAAGAAAACAAGTTGGTTCTGGGGTTGCTGAAGAAAGCCCTGACGTAAAGAGCCCTGGAGAAGAAACACCATTGTCAGCGAATAAAATCTCAAGTTCTTTGAAATCAGCACAGGAGGGTATCAGCATGGGAGGATATCAAGCAGGAAGGGATAGGGAATGAAAGGTATCAGGAAAGGAGAGATGTTGTGAGATGAAAAACAGAAGATGCAGTCTGGAGCGTTCTACCACGGAAACAAGTATAAAAATAGACATAAATATAGACGGCAAAGGTGAGGGCGACATAAATACGGGGATCCCTTTCTTTGACCATATGCTTCAGCAAATTGCCCGACACGGTTTTATAGACTTAAACATAGAGGCAAAAGGGGATATAGAAATAGATTTTCACCATACGGTGGAAGATGTGGGTATCGTTCTGGGACAATCCATTGCCGAGGCTTTGGGGGATAAAAAAGGAATAAAAAGGTATGCCACTTTCTTTATACCTATGGATGAATCCCTGTCCATGGCGTCGGTGGACATAAGCGGAAGACCCTACCTTTATTACGAAGCAGACTTTACAGGTGAGCGGACCGGGAATTTTGAAGTGCAGTTGGTGGAGGAGTTTTTCAGGGCGTTGGCCTTTAATGCGGGTATAACACTTCATATCAGAAATCTATACGGCAGAAATGACCACCACATAATAGAAGGTATGTTTAAAGCATTTGCCAAAGCACTGGACAATGCAACCGGTTTTGATTCCAGGATTGAAGGGGTTCTGTCCACCAAAGGGAAACTGTAGACATCGCGGCCGTACAGAAATGAAAGAACTACGAAATGGAGTGATAGCATAGATGGTAATATACCCGGCAATAGATATAAAAAACGGGAAATGTGTTATGCTGACCCAAGGGAAATTTGACAAGGAAACAATATATCATGAGGATCCGAAAATAATGGCAAAGCACTGGCAAGAGAAAGGTGCCCGGGCCCTGCATATTATAGATTTGGACGGGGCTTTTGAAGGCAGGAGCAAAAACCTTCGGGTTATTGAGAAAATTGCGAAGGAAACGGATATTCCGATTCAGGTGGGCGGAGGTATCAGGAGTTTGGAGATAATCGATACACTGACAGGGCTGGGCGCGGACAGGGTGATAATTGGAACCAAGGCTGTGCAGGATGAGGAAATGCTCAAAAAAGCGGTGGATACATATAAGGAAAAAATTGCAGTAGCCATAGATGCCAAAGACGGTCGTGTGGCAGTGGAAGGTTGGACCGAAACAAGCGGGATAGATGCCCTGCAATTCGCCAAAAAAATAGAGGGAATCGGGGTAAAAACCATTATTTACACGGATATAGCAAAGGACGGAATGTTGGAGGGACCCAATTTTGAAGCAATTGAGAAAATAGACGGCAATGTATCAATAGATGTAATAGCTTCCGGGGGAATATCTTCCGCAGACGATTTGCGCAGATTATCTGAAATCGGTGTGGCGGGAGCTATAGTCGGAAAGGCTCTTTACGAAGGAAAAATGGATTTAACCGATTTAGAGGTGGTATAAAAAATGAAGGAAAAGAGAATTGTACCTTGTTTGGATATACAAAACGGAAGGGTAGTAAAGGGTGTAAATTTTGCAAACCTGGTTGATGCAGGTGATCCTGTTGAAATTGCCAAGGCTTATGAATCTCAAGGGGCGGATGAACTTGTATTGTTGGATATAAATGCAACCGGTGAAGGAAGGGGAACACTGCTGAACGTGGTGGAGGAAATAGCCGACAGCATATCAATTCCTCTGACGGTGGGAGGCGGGGTCAGGAGCGTTGAGGATTTTGAGCAGGTGCTGGAAAGCGGTGCCGATAAGGTTTCCATAGGTTCCGCCGCCGTTTCCAAACCTTCAGTTATTTCAAAATGCGCCGAAACCTTCGGCTCGTCAACCGTTGTTGTATCCATAGATATAAAGCTGAACAAAGATGGTATTTATACCGTATATGTAAAAGGGGGCAGAGAGGATACGGGGATAGAGGCCGTAACTTGGGCGGTTAATGTGGCCAGAATGGGTGCCGGGGAAATCCTGCTTACAAGCATGGACAGGGACGGAACCAAAGAAGGATACAACATAGACATTATCAAAAAAATTAAGGACAAGGCGGGTATTTCCATGATTGCTTCGGGAGGTGCCGGCAAACTGGAAGATTTTTATGATGTTTTTACCGAGGGCAGGGCGGATGCGGCCCTGGCCGCCTCACTGTTTCACTTTAATGAGATCGGTATCGGGGAGCTGAAACAATACCTGTGCAGCAAAGGGATTTGTGTGGCGCAACCTGAATAGCGGCCTGCATAAGCACAAGCGGGACCTGCAACAGATTATATCCGACATATTACTTAATACGGAGATTTTTATAAATAAGATCTGCAGCGGATTATATCCGACGCGGGTCTTATTTTTGTTTATATTTAAATTAATATGCATATCAACATGCCCTCAGCCATATTAACCCAATATACCCACATAATATGATTTATCCAATTTAATGCTAGTACAAACATAAAATGGGTATGCAAATTATAAGGGCCTAAAAGCCCGCGGAAAAACAATTCGATTTGTAAAGGAGGGGAACCATGTCAGACAAAAGGATAGTATATCCATATATCCCTAATTCAAACCCGAAAATCCAAAAGGAAATGATGGAGTTTGTGGGGGCTGAGGATATGTGGGATTTATATGAGGAGATTCCGGAAACACTGAGGTACACGAAAAATTTGGACCTGCCGGAACCTTTATTGGACGAATTCAGCCTCAAGAAACACACGGAAAAGGTTTTATCAAAGAACATCAATTGTAATGAGTTTACCAATTTCTTAGGAGCCGGGTGTGCACAACACTTTGTTCCCGCGGTGGTTGATGAAATTACCACCCGAGGTGAATTTTTGACCGCTTATGGGGCGGAGAGCTGGGCTGACCATGGAAAGTATCAAGCCTTCTTTGAATACAACTCAATGTTGGCCGAACTATTAGACACGGAGGTGACCAGTGTTCCGCAATTTGACGGGGGTCAGTCGGTGGCGACGGCCATAGCAATGGCGACAAGGATTAACGGGAGGAAGAGAGTAATACTTCCGGAATTGATGAATCCGACAAACAAATCCATAGTGGAAAACTACATGCATTCCGTTCAGGATGAACTGAAGGTTGAAATAATTTATGTCAAGGCCGATTCTGAAACGGGAATGATAGATATGGATGATCTGAAATCCAAGCTGGATGATACAATAACCGCTGTTGTTGTTGAAAATCCCGGATTTTTAGGTGTTCTGGAAGAAAATGCGGAAGAAATAGGAAAATTAACAAAGGATGCAGGTGCTGAATACATAGTTTATGTGAATCCTATTTCCTTAGGTGTGTTGGAGGCCCCAACCAATTACGGTGCAACCATTACATGCGGGGACCTACATAGTTTGGGACTTCACCTGTCGGCGGGAAACGGACAGGCCGGATTTATATCCACACAGGGAGATGCCGAGTATCTGACAAATTATAAGGACTTTATCCACGGTTTGGCTGAACCCGAGGTGGAAGGTGAATATGTATTCGGAAACATGCTTATAGAAAGAACCCACTACGCCAGAAGGGCATTCGGTAATGAGTACACGGGTACGGGAACCAACCTGTGGATGATTGCCGCCGCCGTATATATGGCTCTGATGGGACCGCAGGGCATGGAAGATGTAGGGGAAAGCATTCTTTACAACAGTCAATATGCCGCTGAAAAAATAAGTGAAATTCCAAATGTAAAATTAGCGTTTAACAGTCCGTTTTTTCAGGAATTTGTAGTGGACTTCAACGACACAAATAAAACCGTTGAGGAAATCAACAAAGCCTTGTTGGATGAAGAAATATTCGGGGGATTTGACTTGTCATCGGACTTTCCACAGCTTGGCCAATCGGCACTGTACTGCGTGACCGAGGTTATCAAAAAACATGAAATAGACAATCTGGTGGAAAAACTGACGGAAATTGTGAAGTAAATACTGCGGAGAATGTGAAGTAAATACTGCGGAGAATGTGAAGTAAATACTGCGGAGACTGTGAAATAGATAAGAAACGGAAATTGTAAATCATTAAATAACGGTGGAAGGAGGATTTGATGTGAGCAAGGATTACAAAAAGTTATTAAGAAATTTTCATGAGGCAAGATGGGATGAGCCGATTATATTTGAAATGCATACACCCGGGGAACGCGGGATATTTGTGCCGGAGGCGGACAAAGGTGTTCGGGATGCGGTAAAAGATGAAAAGGAAATCATACCCGAGAATTTAAGAAGAAAGAAAAAACCCGCACTTCCGGAAGTCGGACAGATGCGCGTAAATAGACATTTTTTAAGATTATCCCAAATGACCATGGGAAATGACATAACCGTAGATATCGGGCAGGGTACCTGTACAATGAAATACAGCCCGAAGGTGCAGGAGCACCTGGTCAGAGGTAATCCGGATATTGTGGATGTGCATCCGCTGCAGGATGAATCAACCATTCAGGGAATTCTCAAAATCTATCATGAAACGGAAAAGTATCTTAAAGAAATTTCGGGAATGGATGCATTTACATTTCAACCCGGAGGTGGGGCACAGGCCATATATACAAATGCGGTAATCGTCCGCAAGTATTTTGAGGACAAAGGTGAGGACAGGGATGAAATAGTTACAACGATTTTCTCTCACCCCGCCAATGCGGGTGCACCGGCTACCTGCGGATATAAGGTGATAGACCTGATGCAGGACGACGAATTGGGATATCCGCCGCTGGAGGCTTTTAAAGAGGCGCTGTCCGAAAAAACAGCGGCCATATTCATAACAAATCCGGAGGATACGGGTATTTTCAATCCGAGAATTGCCGAGTATGTGCAGGCGGCCCATGATGTAGGGGCTTTGGCCGTATATGACCAGGCCAATGTCAACGG
>CAYOQX010000080.1:0-1551 GCA_964406195.1 uncultured Alkaliphilus sp.
CTAACCTGGACCAATTTAAGCCAGAGGAATTTGGATATATAATAATAGATGTAGGGGAGGATAATAAATGAGTTCGGAAATCATAAAAAAAGAAGATACCAAAATCACATTGAAATTGGTTGTGGAAAATGCAGAATTTGAAAAGGCTATTAATAATGCTTACAACAAAATGAAATCCAAATTTAATATCCAAGGATTCAGGAGGGGAAAAGCCCCGAGAAAAATTATTGAGAGGTATCACGGTGTGGAAGTCTTTTACGATGAGGCCATAGAGGAGGTTTTCCCGGGGGCTTATGGAGCCGCACTGGAGGAACATGATATAGAACCTGTAGATTACCCTGAAGTCGATATCGAAACAATCGGCAAAGGTGAAGATGTTGTATTTACAGTAGTTATAGAGGTCATGCCCGAATTTGAAATTACAGATTATAAAGGTATAGAAGTAGAGAAGAAAGAGTATAATGTACGGGAAGAAGATATTCAGAAGGAATTAGATGCCCTACTGGAAAAAAGCGCCAGAATGATTGCCATAGAAGATAGGGAAGTACAAGATGAAGATATGGTTATCATTGATTATAAAGGAACCGTTAACGGAGAGGCCTTTGAAGGAGGCACCGCCGAAGGACAAAACCTTATAATAGGCTCAGGGCAGTTTATACCCGGTTTTGAGGAACAATTAGTGGGTAAAAACATAGGAGACGAGGTAAAAGTAGAAGTAACCTTCCCGGAGGAATATCATGTTAAGGAATTAGCGGGACAGGATGCCGTATTTGATGTAGTAATACATGAAATAAAGGAGAAGGAAATCCCGCAATTAGATGATGAATTTGCAAAAGACGTTTCAGAATTTGACACATTGGATGAATTGAAAAACAGCATCAAGGAGAAACTGGAAGAAAACGCGAAAAACAGATCCGAACAGGAACTAAGAAACAATGTCATAGAAAAGGTGTCCGATAAGGTGGATATTAAAATACCGGATGCAGCAACCGAAAGACGAATAAATAACATGTTGATGGATTTTGAATATAATTTGCAGCATCAGGGATTGAACCTGGAATACTATTTTCATGTGACCGGAACTACGGAAGAAGACCTTAGAAAACAAATGGAAGCGGATGCTGTCAAGGCAGTCAAAAATGAATTGGTGCTGGAAAAAATCGGGGCTCAGGAAAATATTACAGCCACCGATGAGGAATTGGATGAACAGATTGAAAAAACAGCCGGACAGTTTGGCCAGGATCCGGAAACCATGAGGGCCAGCCTGAGAGAGCAGGACTTAGAATCTATCAAAGCCGGCATAATTTTCAGGAAGACAGTTGATTTTCTGGTTGAAAATGCTGAAATAGCTTAATTAAATATATTGTAAAATAAAAAATGTTAGGAGTGAGAAAATGGCATTAGTTCCTATGGTTGTAGAGCAAACTAATAGGGGTGAAAGATCCTATGATATCTACTCCAGATTATTAAAAGAAAGAATTATCTTTTTAGGCAGTGAGGTAAATGACGTTACCGCCAGTTTAGTGGTAGCCCAATTACTGTTCTTAGAAG
>CAYOQX010000080.1:1561-2523 GCA_964406195.1 uncultured Alkaliphilus sp.
AATTATATATTAACAGCCCGGGAGGTTCAATAACTGCCGGTATGGCCATATACGATACAATGAATTATATAAAATCAGATGTATCTACAATATGTATCGGCATGGCGGCAAGTATGGGAGCATTTCTATTGGCAGCCGGAGCAAAAGGCAAAAGGCATGCACTCCCGAATTCGGAGATTATGATTCACCAACCTTTGGGAGGAACAAGGGGCCAGGCGGAAGATGTTCGCATCCATGCGGAAAGAATATTGAGAACCAGGGACACTATAAACGAGATATTAGCTGAAAGAACGGGTAAACCATTGGAAACAA
Source organism: uncultured Alkaliphilus sp. (assembly GCA_964406195.1). GTDB lineage: Bacteria > Bacillota > Clostridia > Peptostreptococcales > Natronincolaceae > JAAZJW01. Next base: position 1,874 of record CAYOQX010000080.1, read on the forward strand.
TACAAAGGGATACGGATCGAGACTTCTTTATGGGGGCAAATGAGGCTAAGGAATATGGTATAATCGACGAGGTAATCACTGTAAAAAAATAGTCACTATTTGAAAGAGGTGTGAAGATGTCCAGGTTTGATGAAAAGAAGCAGTTAAAATGCTCTTTTTGCGGCAAGTCTCAAGATCAGGTGAGGAGACTTATTGCCGGTCCTAATGTATATATCTGTGACGAGTGTATTGAACTATGTCAGGAAATTATCCAAGAAGAATTTGATGAAGACATGGAGATTGACCTGGTAGACTTACCGAAGCCGGATGAAATAAAAGATATATTGGATCAATATGTGATTGGGCAGGAACAGGCCAAAAAGGCTTTAGCTGTTGCTGTTTATAATCATTATAAAAGAATCAATGTTGAAGACATTAAGGGCGAAGACATAGAAATTCAAAAAAGTAATATACTAATGCTGGGTCCGACAGGGTCCGGAAAGACCCTTTTAGCACAAACGTTGGCTAGAATATTAAATGTACCCTTTGCAATTGCTGATGCTACCTCCCTAACCGAAGCGGGTTATGTAGGTGAGGATGTTGAAAACATATTGCTAAAACTTATTCAGTCAGCGGATTATGATATTGAAAGGGCCGAGAAGGGCATTATT
>CAYOQX010000080.1:2533-7892 GCA_964406195.1 uncultured Alkaliphilus sp.
GATGAAGTGGATAAAATAGCCAAAAAATCCGAGAACCCATCTATTACAAGAGATGTAAGCGGTGAAGGTGTACAGCAGGCCCTGCTGAAGATATTGGAAGGAACAACTGCAAGCGTACCCCCGCAGGGCGGAAGGAAACATCCGCATCAGGAGTTTATCCAGATAGATACCACCAACATATTATTTATTGTCGGCGGTGCTTTTGGGGGTTTAGAATCGATTATTCAAAAACGTATCGGAAGCAGTTCTATGGGTTTTGGGGCGAAAATCGAAAGCAAACGGGTTATGGATCTGGGTGCCGTGCTGAGACAGGTACAGCCGGAAGACCTGTTAAAATTCGGTCTAATTCCGGAATTTGTCGGAAGGTTGCCGGTAATAGTAACCCTTGACCAACTAGATGAAGAAGCCTTGGTGAAAATACTGACAGAGCCTAAAAACGCTCTTGCAAAACAATATAGGAGATTATTCGAAATTGACGGTGTAGCCCTGGAAATAAAGGAAGAGGCATTGAAAGCGATAGCTCAAAAGGCAATGGAAATAAAAACCGGAGCCAGAGGGTTGAGAGGTATCATAGAAGAAATTATGTTGGACATTATGTATGAAATTCCGTCCAGGGATGATATTGAAAAGGTTATCATTACGGGTGATACCGTTATTGATGATTGCGGACCTGAAATTATCTTGAAGACTCCGGACAAAACCGATTTAGACAAAAAAGACCTTAAGGAATCTGCATCATAAGGAATGTCTCAACTTAGGTTGGGGCATTTTTTATGATATTTCGAAATAGGTTATATTATAAAAAAGATATTGTACGTGCATAATACTAGGGAAAGACTATTCTCACAATATATATTGCGGGGATAGGAATAAATCACGGGGGTGTTGCGCTTTGATTCACCCTCGATTTACTCTATAATTCGAATCAGATTATAAGAGAGGTGTTTACTTTGCCCAGTATGTTTTTTCTGGTACAATTCTTTTTTGCCGTTGTGGTAGGTCTTTATTTTTTGGACCTGCTAAAAAATCGGTATGGGAATAAAAATAGAATAAAAAGCAAATCAAAGAAAGAAATGGGCCTTCTAAAGGAAATGCGCGAGCGTTCGCTGACAACTCCATTATCCGAGTACACAAGGCCGGATTCTTTTGAAGATATAGTTGGACAAGAAGACGGGCTGAAGGCGTTGAGGGCCGCTCTCTGCAGTCCGAATCCTCAGCACGTTCTGATTTACGGCCCGCCGGGCGTGGGAAAAACAGCAGCTGCAAGGGTTATACTGGAGGAGGCTGTAAAAAACAAATTTTCTCCGTTCAACAGTAAATCAAAATTTATCGAAATAGATGCCACTACCTTGCGTTTTGATGAGAGGAGAATAGCGGATCCTCTGTTGGGTTCCGTTCACGATCCTATTTTCCAAGGTGCGGGCAGGATGGGAACCGCAGGTATACCCCAACCTAAACCCGGGGCGGTAACCAAGGCCCACGGCGGGATTTTATTTATAGATGAGATTGGGGAATTACATCCTGCACAGATGAATAAATTGCTTAAGGTTTTGGAAGACAGGAAGGTTTTTTTGGAAAGTTCCTATTATGATTCGGGGAACTCTGAAATTCCCGAGTATATTCATGAAATATTCCAAAATGGACTGCCGGCCGATTTCAGATTGGTCGGCGCCACCACAAAAACACCTTTGGATATTCCGCCGGCGTTAAGGTCGAGATGTGTTGAGATTTATTTCAAACCGCTTTTTGCCGAAGAAGTCAGTATAATTGCCGGAAGAGCCTGCAAAAAAAGTAATCTGGAAATTGAAAAAAGTGCTTTGGAGAAGATAAAAAAATATGCGGATAACGGCAGGGAAGCAGTAAATATAATACAGATAACGGGCGGGCTGGCATTGACACAGGATAGAAGAAACATAACCCTTGAGGATATTGAGTGGGTTATAGAAAGCGGACAGTATTCCCCCAGGATGGAAAAAAGCGTGGAAGAAATCCCGTCTGTCGGATATGTTAACGGGCTTGCTACATATGGTGTGCAAATAGGTACTATGGTGGGGATAGAAGCTTCCGCCATAGAGATACCCACAAAAGGAAAGGGAAGGGTTGTTGTAACCGGGGTTGTAGACAGGGAGGAAACAAACCTGTATGGAAAAACCTTGAAGAGAAGGAGTACGGTTTTAGATTCCGTAGACAATGTATCCACGGTAATAAGAAAATTTTTGAATGTGGATCCCGGAGATTATGACATACATTTAAACTTTCCCGGAGGTGTACCTATAGACGGTTCCTCTGCAGGGATTGCCATGGCAACAGCGGTATATTCCGCCATTATGCAGAGGCCGGTTGACAATAAAATTGCAATGACGGGAGAATTGTCTATAAGGGGTGAGGTGAAACCCGTCGGAAGTATTCCCGCAAAAATTAGAGCTGCAGAGCGGGCCGGGTGCGAAAGGGTATTAATTCCAAAAGATAATTATCGAGGACGCTTTGGCGGGTTGGGGATAAAGGTGATTCCCGTGGAAAATATAAACCGGGTCATACAATTGGCATTGTACGAGGAAAAAAATAAGGATAAGGATACACTGGATTCTTTTTCATTTGTTGCAGCCTTAGGAAACCGGGACTTACTCGGTGAATAATAGCACAATGCGGCGCAGTGTGCTATTTTGTCATTATATCGGATATATGTTTTTATCTGATATACCTGTTCGAATTGGGGTAAATAAAATATTGAAAAGGCCCGGCTTAAGGGATATAATAATTACCAACCGATAATGTGCGATAATAAGTATATATTAGAGATATATATTGAATAACTATAAAATAGGTTTAATGATTAAAAATGGACATAATGAGGAGATGATAATATGGGGTTATATGGAAATGGTGAAACAAAGCGAAAGCTTCCTTTGATTCCTCTACGCGGCATAACTGTTTTTCCATATATGATAATGCATTTTGATATAGGCAGAGAGGCCTCCATTAATGCTTTGGAGGAAGCCATGGTCAGCAACCAATTGATTTTTCTGGCCTCTCAAAAGAAAGCGGAAATAAATGAACCTACACCTGAGGATTTCTATAGAGTAGGTACAGTTTCAAAAATTAAACAGATGCTTAAGTTGCCGGGGGATACCATCAGAATACTCGTCGAAGGGATCTCAAGGGCAAAAATAACAGATATACTACAAGAGGATCCTCATTTTGTTGTAGAAGTAGAAGAACAGTCAGACAGGATGACGGTTAAGGATGTTGAAACGGATGCTTTAATGCGCACCGTTGTAAACGCATTTGCGGAATATACTGAAATCGGTGACAAGGTTTCTCCCGAGGTTCTGCTGAATGTATCGGAGATAGATACTCCGGGCAGACTGGCGGACACCATAGCATCCAATGTTGTGTTAAATCCGAGCAAAAGGCAAGAGGTACTGGAAGCATTTGATCCGAAACTCAGATTAGAAACATTGTATAGAATATTATTGGAAGAGATACAGATTTTAGAGATTGAGCAAAAAATAAATGAAAGAGTCAAGCGACAGATTAACAAAGTACAAAAAGAATATTATCTGAGGGAACAGTTAAAGGCAATACAAAAAGAACTGGGCGAAGATGAAAATATCGTAGAAGAGGTAGACGAATACAAACAAAAACTTAAGGAACTGAAACTCCCGGAGGAAACACATGAAAAGATTGAAAGGGAGATAAACAGATTATCAAAACTGGTACCCTCCTCGGCCGAAACAGGTGTAATCAGGAACTATATAGACTGGGCCTTAAACCTGCCTTGGAATAAGGAAACAGAGGATATGCTTGATATTAAAGAATCGGCCAGAATTTTGGATGAGGACCACTACGGATTGGAAAAAGTGAAGGACAGGATACTGGAATATTTGGCTATTCGTCAACTTTCCAAAACCATGAAGGGGCCTATACTATGTCTTGTAGGACCGCCCGGAGTGGGTAAGACCTCTGTTGCAAAATCAATAGCAAGGTCATTGGATAGGGAGTTTGCAAGAATGTCTTTAGGCGGAGTAAGGGACGAGGCCGAAATCAGAGGCCACAGAAGGACCTATGTAGGTGCAATTCCCGGCAGGATTATTTCATCTATCAGACAGGTAAAGAGTAAGAACCCGGTATTTCTCTTTGATGAAGTTGATAAAATAGCAAGCGACTTCAGGGGAGACCCGGCTTCCGCACTGCTGGAAGTATTGGATCCGGAACAAAATCACGACTTTATGGATCATTATCTGGAATTTCCCTTTGATCTTTCCAAGGTAATGTTTATTACAACAGCTAACAGTGTGGATACCATACCGAGACCTTTACTGGACCGTATGGAGGTAATAAGAATTGCAGGATATACAGATGAAGAAAAGCTCAAAATAGCCGAGTTACATCTGCTGCCGAAACAAATCAAAGAGCACGGTTTAGAAGAGGGAACGCTGAATATATCCCAAAATGCTATAAAAGATATTATCAATAACTACACTCGGGAATCGGGGGTTAGAAATCTGGAAAGACAATTAGCAAGACTGTGCCGCAAAGCTGCAAAACAGATTGTGGAAGGGGAAACCACATCTATAAATATCAGCGTGAGCAACGTTGAGAGATATCTCGGCAGTCCCGTTTATAGATATGAGATGGCAAATATAAAAGACGAAATAGGTGTCGTAAGAGGTTTAGCCTGGACTCCCGTAGGGGGAGACACCCTATCCATAGAGGTTACTCCTATGGCGGGGGAAGGCAAACTTGTGCTTACAGGGCAACTGGGTGATATTATGAAGGAATCCGCAAGGGCGGGTATAAGTTATATACGTTCAAGGGTTGAAGACTTCAGGATTGACCCGGATTTCCACAAGAATTTGGATATACACATTCACATTCCAAAGGGTGCTATTCCAAAAGACGGACCGTCCGCCGGCATAGCCATGACAACTGCAGTAGTGTCCGCCCTGACTGATATATCCGTACGCAAGGATGTAGCCATGACGGGGGAAATTACGCTGAGGGGAAGGATTTTACCTGTAGGCGGGGTCAAAGAAAAGGTACTTGCAGCCAACAGAGCGGGAATCAAAAAGGTAATATTGCCGATAGACAATGAAAAGGACATGGACGATATACCGAAAAATATAAAACGCAAACTTGAATTTGTTTTTACGGAACATATGGATGATGTACTGGCCCACTCATTCAGGGGGGGCGAGGTAAATGAGAGTAACTAGTTCTGAAATAGTAGTCAGTGCCGTGTCTCCAAAACAGTACCCGGATGACGGAAAACCGGAGCTTGCTCTGGTCGGCAGGTCCAATGTAGGTAAATCTTCCGTTATAAATACTATACTGGGAAGAAAAAGGCTGGCAAGAGTGA
>CAYOQX010000081.1:0-7890 GCA_964406195.1 uncultured Alkaliphilus sp.
ATTTTACCAAGATAAAGAGGATTTCTGATTATTCCTGTAATTCCGTAATAAACACCATAGAAAATTATTGACACAGCATTTATATTGATTTCAACATCCATATCCTCTACTAATTTAGGGTGATAAAAAGCGTTCCAACAATCGGTGCCCCCGGTAGGGATTCTTGCGATTTCTTTAGTCTCACCCGCTGCAACAACAATTGATTCTTCAAAGAGATCAAATTTAAAAGGTTCTTTTTCAGCCATAGGGTTAGGATTGGGCTTTACATATATTGTTAACTGATCATTTTCATCCCCGGTCACGGTTACGGCCTCATCCGTGTTGTTGGTTAAGGTTAAGAGCATCGGATACTCTCTTATAGTTTCCTTGTACTCTTGATGCACTGCTTGAAGGGTAAAATCGGGTTTATTGTTTTCCCAACCTCCATTTTCTGCCGATACAATTGAAAACATACTGATTAGTAAAACAAGAGCGGGCATCCATAAGGAAGTATGTAAGCGGAGCAGTGCAAACTGTCTCCGCTTGCGGCTTTTTACCGCAAATCATGGCTTTTACGCCGTCTTGATTTTCTGTTGCGCCTGCTCAGCTGTCCGTCGGGCTTTGCGCTGTTTGAAATATTCCACCATCTCGTCCTCGTCCGGCACATCAATAATGCCCACGGAATTGTAGAATATCTCGATTTTCTGCCTGCGCTTGCCGCTGGACTTGTCCGGTGCGTGAACTACGATTTTTTCAATAAACTCATGCAGGATAGCTGGTGAGAGCGCGTCAATCTCGGTATAGCTTTTGACCAGCGACAGAAAACGCTCGGTGTTGACGGCAGTTTGCTTTTCTGTGGCAAGCTCGGCTTGAAGCTTTTCGGTTTCCTGCTTCAAATGGCTTTGTTCGGCTTCATATGTCGCCGACATTTTCAAAAACCGCTCATCGCTGATTTTAGATGCCACATTGTCCTCATAAAGGCGCTGGAACAGCAAATCCAGTTCCGAACTCCGCTTTTGATGCAGGGCGACCGCCTTGTGCTTTTCAGCAATTGCTTTTGCCTGTTCACCTGCGGACTTCTCACAAACCGTTTTGACAAAAATGTCCTCGAACTGCTTAACATACGCCAGTACCCGACGTAAGTGCATTAGCACCAGATTGAACAATGTCACTTCCCGGATATAGTGCGCCGTACAATTTTGGGAACCGTTGCGGTAGCTTGAACAGTTGAAGCTGTTCTGCGATTCGTCTGCTCTGGTATGAAAATACAGCTTTTGTCCACAGTCCGCGCAGTATACCAACCCGGAAAACAAGCTGGTTTTTCCGCTTCGGACGGGTCTGCGCTTTCCCTTGCGGATTTCCTGTACCCGTTCCCATACTGCTGTTTCCACAATCGGCTCATGCGTGTTCTCGAAAATCTTCCATTCGGATGGGTCATTTAAGAGCTTTTTCTTGAGCTTGAAAGACTTTCTATAGGTGCGGAAATTGACTGTATGGCCAAGATATTCCGGCCTCTCCAGAATTTTTGCCACAGCGTCCCCCGACCAATGCCCCGGCAGGAGCGGCAGTCTTGCGCCGATGTTCACGCCCTGACTTTCAAAATGTTCGCGCGGCGTGGGGATCTTTTCCGCTGTGAGAATACGGGCGATTTCGGTAGGCCCTTTGCCGTTCATGCACAGGGCGAAGATTTTTCGGACAACAGCGGCGGCGGTTTCGTCTACGAGCCACTTCCGCTTGTCCGCCAGATCTTTTCGGTACCCATACGGCGCGCTGGAGGTCATAGGGATTCCGGCGTTGCCTTTAGCGTGCTTGACGCTTCGTACCTTTTGGCTGGTATTTTTCGCGTGCCATTCGTTGAACAAATCCTGCATGGGAACGAGGTCTGACAACCCTTTGTCGCTGTCAATGTTGTCCATGATGGCGATATACCGAACGCCGTACCGCTCAAAATCTTCCTCCAAAAGCGTACCGATTACCAAGCGGTTGCGCCCTAAGCGCGAGTGGTCTTTGACGATGATCGTTTTAATTGTGCCGTCCTTCACGCCTTCCATCATGGACAGAAATCCGGGTCTGTCGAACACCACGCCTGAAAAACCGTCGTCAATGAAAAACTGCGTATTGCGAAAGCCCTTCTCCTTCGCATATTTCGCGAGTATCGCCTTTTGATTGGCGATAGAGTTTGATTCACCCTCCCGTGCGTCTTCCTGTGATAGCCTGCAATACAGGGCGGTGATTGGTCCTGACTGTTTATTCATAATTGCCTCCGTTTCCACAGCCAGAACACGGATGTTTGTAGCAAATACAGTATACCATATTCCGGTTGTGACCTCAACGCTTTAAAGTGATATTTGATAATGCTTTTCATTTCGTCGCATCTCCTTCCAGCAATCTTCGGACGATTTTAAACATATCATTTTCGGAATCTTTATCGAAGTGTGAAACAACCGTATATTCCGTGCCGAATATATCCCAAATGAAATCCACATTGTGGGGGATACGCTGTCCGCCGAATGTCGCCCGGATTTTCTCCTCCGGCCAATCGGATATGGCGTCCAGCGTCTCATCAAGGGCGCGGCGCAATTCTTTATCTTCCGTCATCTTCGCGGCTCCTTTCTTTTTGTGATTTCATTTGTGCAACCAACTTTTCCCTCTGCTCATGCGGGATTCTGCTGATAAGTGACTCCTGATTGCGGCATTGACGGCGCAGCTTATCGGAACGGTTACGTTCCTCACGGAGCATCTGCTTAATTTCGTTCATCTGCGCCTGTAACCTCGCAATGGTGCGGTCTGCTGATTTTTCGCCCCGTGCCTCGGCACGGTTGATTCTATCCTGTGTTTCGGCTTCTTTTTTCTCCAATTCCTTGATATAACCGCTGACTTCATTGACTTTTGCGGTAAAATATTGTGCTCGGGGGAGCCACTCATGGAGAACCTTGACCGCCGCTTCTTTTTTCTTGGATGTGCCGACCAAACCAATGTCATTGATAGCGGTTTCCACGGCGGCAATCTGTTTGTCCAGTCTTTCAGCCTGTTTGAAAAGTGTTTGCGGAATGTGTTTACGTTTCGTGATTAAAGACGGTGTACCGCGCTCCAGTTCCGGCCACCGTTCGGACATAACCTTGTGATATTCCGTCTGCCACTTGGATAACTGCGCCTGATTCCCCAAAATCGCCTTTGCAGACAGACTTTTGCCGTTCTTGCCATCTACAATCGGACAGAAAACAAGGTGCATATGCGGCGTTTTTTCATCCATATGGATAGTGGCAGATATGATGTTGTTCCTGTCGATTTTGTTTGACAGGAAGTCAAGTGCCCGTTGGAAATATTCCCGCTGTTCGGACGGCGGAAGCGTATTCATAAACTCCGGGCTGGCGGTGATGAGCGTTTCCACCATAACTGTGGAATCCTTGCGGGTGCGGCAGCCGGCCAAGGCTATCAACCGCTTTGCTTCCCGTAAATAGGTTTGCTTGGGAAGTACGAGATGGTAATTCTCTTCTTTTCGGCTGGTGTCAATATCGGGATTGCTTTTATAGGCTTCTTTTTTACGCTCATTATGAGCATAGCTGGCGGTCACGCCGCCGGATTTTTTCTTTTGAAATCGTAAAATTGCGTATGGCATAGATATGAACCTCCTTTGAGTGCGCGATTTTGGTGCCAATATTGCCGCTTAAATGCGTTCTGGCGCGTTTATGGGCAACAGGGAATATTCCCACACCTCCCGAACGTAAAACGCCATAGAACAGGCGCTATTGACAAGCGAACGATTTTACAGGATAATCGTCTTAAAAGAACAAGCGTATTTGCAGAACGAACGTCTTATTGCCTACGGCAAGGTACACCGCCTCACCGCAACGTTGCCTTTGGCAACAGCTTGCATAGCTTCGCTCACTGCCGTTCGCTCATCTCTGCAAGCAGACTGTAAAACCTCTGGTTTTGCAGTCTTGCGGTGAAGCAGTGTAACACACTACACTTTGTTCCAAAGTGGTGTGCCCTTGCAGGGAGCTGAGAACGCACGATTTTTGCCCCGCAGGTAAAGGCGATTTCACAGAATGAACGCATTAGGCTTCGCCGTTACCCGCCGAAAAAAGAACGCGCTATCCCCTTGGGAATCACGCTTGCTTTTTTGCCGTTCTACCCGAAACGGATTCCTGACAGCCTGTCCTGCTCGACAGGTGTGCCGTGTTGCCATCATTGATATGCTCTCTGCTTTTCGGCAGGTCTTGGCACACTTCGCTTGACGGTATTCCGTTCGGACGGTCATTCGGTTTTCAAGGTTCTGCCGGACATCATCCTTTCGCTTATGAATTGATATGAGATGGTATTGCAACCCTCTGTGGAACAGAGGGGATATGTGAGGGTAAATAAAAAGCCGTTACATACAAACCAAAACAAGCAAGGACGTTTTCCTCGCTCAGCTCGATATGTATGTAACGGCTATATAGTCGTTAGTCTTCCATCGCCGGAAGTATTCAGTTGTAACACCAAAAGGGCAACCTTCTCCCTTAGTGCTCAAATATATTATCACACGTTTGTTCGTCTGTCAATAGGTAAACTTAATATTATTGACGGTTTTCAGGAAATTATTCAATGATTATTCCTCGTCATCATCGTTAGACCATGATGAAACAAAATGAATATCACCGGAATCCATATCCATTGCCATATTGTCCGACATACGCATCATCATATTCCCGTCAGAATCCATTGCCATATTGTTTGAAACCGGGAATAAGATTTCCCCGTCCTCCATATCCCATATCGGTTTGCTCATATTTTTTCCCCTTTCAGTTTTTTTAGAATAACTCTTTTAATACTTTAATACCTCAAGGACCTTAAATGTAGCACCTTTAAACTCCTGAATTTTATCTTGTGCCACATATTTAAAAGCCTCCAAATGCATTTCCTGTCCGCTGTTTAAATCGGTGACGTAAATCATATCCGTGTCTAACCTCGCGCCCGTTTTATCAACAGCTTCAAGTTTTATAAAAAAAGAGTGCCTGCTTTGAGATTTGTTTTTTACCGTAACAGACAGAGTTGTTTTGTCATAGTAGTCGCCTTTTTCGACAATAAATTTCCCTATATTAACGTCAAGAGAATTTTCCAAAATGTTTTCTGTTTTGTCTTCGGAATATCGCTCTATAGTTGCCGGATGCCCATTGGCTGTCAAATCATTGCTCATTCCTGTAAACAGGAATATGTTAAGTATCATTAAAACAATGTATAATACAAGCTTTGTGATAAATCCTATGAGCGCTCCTTTTCCTGCCGATTTAGCTCTTAAAGGGCGGGTATCGTGATAGACTAAATATAAAATCAATCCGACTAACGGAATAAAAAATCCAATGGTTGCAAATCCTCCCGATGGTGCATCCTCGGGTTTTGGATAAAATCTTCTAACAGGGGCTCCGCAGTGGATACACGCTGCTGCGCTATTATCTATTTCTCTGCCACAATTTGAGCAAAACATGGATTCACCTCCTTATTACTGCTTATGTTTTAATATTGCGGATTTTCGAATACAGACCATTTAATTCTTCAATAAGATGGTTGATTTTTACATTGGAAGAAGCTTTCACCGTATGCGCTACATTGGTAATTATACCGCTCCCATTCACCATGTCACAAAAACTTATGATATTTCCGTTTTCGCTAAAATCTAACCATTCCATTACTCCTTTAATGATGTCAGGTTCGACGGTTTTTAAATGTTCGTTAGACCTATAATTATAGGGCTCTTTATTTGTTTTAATTGATTTTTCAATTAACTGGTTTAAAGTATCGTAGGTTCTCTGATTATGCTCTATTGACTTTTTTAAAGCAAATTCTGTGAACGAGTGATTACCCTCTATTATCAAATCCAAAACTTGAGATATAAATGGAAACATAAATGTATGACTGCGTTTACTTCCATCTTTGTATTTTATTGTGTCTCTGATCTCAAATTCATCAGTAAAATAGTCAAGGATTTCATCGCTTGCTTTGGAAATATGGCGAACCAGATTTTCATCGTACCGCGTATCAAAATCGGGATGAGCACATCGCAAATAATGCGCACTATAATACATTTCCGTAATTTCTCTTGCACGCAAATCATCCAACATTTTCCTGTCATTGTTTTCAATGGCGAGACAAATCATATTGATCCTCAGTTCATCCTCTGTGTATATTTTATACTCAAGATAAGAATCAATATTATGCGGTTCCCTGCGCTTGATACTTGTTCCGGCGCCAAAAGTCATAATATACTCATTATCCTTTCTGCTGTCAAACCAGATATACTGGTTATCCATAAGGAATTTCAGAAACTCATAATTTCTGAACTGCAGTGCATAATCAATGACAGTATTGCCATACTCATCGGGGTTAAGGATAAGTTTATCCTCCCTTTCGATATAGCTAACCCAGTCGTTCTTGCTTTTGGAAAATGCAACAGAATAATTCGTAACCCGATTGCTTTTGGGAACAAAATACTGACCGGCGCTCAAGATTTCTTCACATGTAGCATCTAATAGCTCAGTAAAATGGGCAAATCATAAATTTGAATCGCTTTAGCACCTTTTATGATTTGAGAGAGACGATTAGCCATTTTCCGAGTTTCATCGTTGTTTACGTTGCCTCCGGTTGCCTTGATATAGGCTTCGCAAAATTTGCGTTGAGAAACATACTTTTCGGTTATAAGAGTTTTTAAATATTCCCCTATTTTGTCATTTTCTATTTCATGCATTTTGTGGACCTCCTCATTTGTTTTCGTTTTCATTATAGAATAACATAATGAAATTGTATATCATCAATATGAATACACAATATGCATATATCAATTTAATTTATAATAAATATATGCTTTTAGTGTATTTTGTTTTATAACTATTGTCAATATAAATGTTTAAAAAAACAAGACAGACACCCGCTGAAACAGCAAAATGTCTATCCTGTATTTTCACTATCTTTTATTCATAAATCAATTCGTTTAGGATAATCTCATCGGCACACGCTCGAATGTTGTTGACCATTCCAACCCATCTCATCATATCGTCGGCTTTGAGTTGTTCGGTCACGCCCTGCATTTTCTTCATCTGCTTGATAATCAGTTCCCGTCGCTCAAAGGCGGTAACATCAATCTCGTGCAGATGTTCAGCCAGTTTGCCGGACGTGAGCAGGTTCGTGTAAAAAACACGTCTGTATTTTTTTAGGTAATCCATCCGTCGCTGTCCCCAAATACCGATTTCATATTCGGGTTCATCCGGCAGGGTAAGGTTGGGAAGGCGATAATCGCCAACCATGCGGTAAGTGCCGCAATTTTCTTCAAAGAAAGATTTACTCATCGTAATTTCTCCAGTCATAAAGTATTTGCTACAATACCGTGTTCCGACTGTGATTCATAAATTTTAGATGATACTTCCTTATCCGTACCCTAACAAGGATCATAAACACACATAAAATCTTTTTCTTCATAACAAACTTTCCTTTCTTTTTACATTTTAAAATTATATCCTTTTGAAAATAAGAGCCAAGATAATAGGTTTTTGTTTCATTGAGTAGGGTAAGTTTTGATTTAAGTGTTTTGCAAAGTGTCTGTTAAAAAGCATTATGTTTTTTAATGGATAAATCGCACAATTACTTCACGGTGCAACTATAACATAAAAAAACAAGAGAGTCAAAGAATTTAGGTGAATTCTGCCAACAGACTTATAAAAACATACATGTATTTCTCAAGATTGGCTTTATGGGTTATCTGAAGGGATAAATTTTGAATCAATGAAAATGGCAGAAAAACATAAAAAGACAAAAAATGTGGGCTTGCGGGTTTACCCACAAGCACCACATTAACTTTTTCGCTTTATAAGATTTGTGTTTAGTAAGGTTCGGTATAAACTTGGAAGTGGCCTTGGGGATGAATGCAAGCCGGGCATT
>CAYOQX010000082.1:0-7840 GCA_964406195.1 uncultured Alkaliphilus sp.
AAGAACCGTCCCCAATGCTTCTTCCCCAATGCTTCTCTCCCGAAAAGCAAAAAGGACCGTCCCCGGTGCTTCCCGGTGCTTCCCCGATGCTTCGGATGCTTTGAGAAGCAAAAAGGACCGTCCCCGGTGCTTTTTGGTGTTTATTTGTTGGCGTCGGCAGAAAATACAGTGGCCCTTGTTTCGTTGTTGTATAGTTTCATTAGTATGTTTTTTGTTTTGCCGTTAGCCAGTATCATTGGAATACCATAGTTGTTTACTATTTTTGCGGCTTCTATTTTTGTTGCAATTCCGCCTGTTCCAAAGGGATTAGTCTCTCCGATTTCAATTTCATCCAGTACGGCGTCTATGTTTTCTATTCTTTCCAAAAGTTTCGCATTTCTATAAACCTTGGGGTTTTTATCATACACTCCGTCTATATCGCTCAGGAGTATCAATAAATCAGCATTCCATAAACTTGCAGAGTAGGCTGATAATGTATCATTATCCCCTATTTTTATTTGTTCAACGCTTACGGTATCATTTTCATTTATAATCGGTATTATTCCCTCGTCAACCAGTGTAAATAGTGTGTTTCGTATGTTTAGTGTTCTTATTTCATCGTAAAAATCGTCCCTCGTCAAAAGAAGTTGGCCGATATAAATTCCGTGTTTACTAAAGTGATTACTGTAAGCAGCCATAAGCTCTACCTGCCCAATTGCACATAGAGCTTGTTTATAGTTCATGTCCTCTTTTCTTGACCACTTGTCGGTTCTGCTGATCCCGGCAATCATGGCACCGGAGGTAACAATCGCTATCTGCTTCCCTTCTCCAATCAGAAAGGATACCTGCTCACATAATTGTTCTATGAAATTATGGTTGATAGTGCCATCTTCATTAGAGAGTATATTGCTACCTATTTTGATTACGATCTTTTTGCTTTCTTTCATTATTTTTGACAACATTTCTGTACCCCTACTCTCTAATTTGTCCGCTCCCTACTATTGTATATTTTATCGTGACCAATTCACTTATTCCCATCGGCCCTCTGGCATGAATTTTTTGGGTGCTGATTCCCATCTCGCCACCAAAACCGAATTCCCCGCCGTCCGTAAATCGGGTTGATGCATTAACATATACTGTAGCAGCGTCCACTCTTCTTAAGAAGTTGTTTGCATTGGTAAAGTTCTCCGTAACAATAGCCTCAGAGTGTCCTGTTCCATATTTTTGTATATGTTCAATTGCCTCATCCACATCGGAAACAACCTTGATTGCAAGAATGTAATCCAGATATTCTTCCGCCCAATCTTCATCGGTGGCTTCTTTTACATCTATTATTTCCTTTGTTTTAGGACATCCTCTAAGATCAACCTTATCATTCAATTCACTATATAATTTCGGTAAAATATCATCCGCTATGTTTTCATGAACCAGTAGTGTTTCGCAGGCATTACAAACTCCCGGTCTCTGTACCTTTGCATTTACCGCTATGTCGACAGCCTTTTTCAGGTCAGCCGAATCATCTATATAGGTATGACAGTTTCCGGCACCGGTCTCAATGGTCGGGACCGTAGAGTTGTCAATTACAAAGCGAATCAGGCCCGAACCGCCCCTCGGAATTATAGCATCTATATATTCATCCGCAGTCAACATTTCTCTTACAAGTTCCCTGTCAAGGTCGTCCACGAGCTGTACTACATCCTCGCTTATTTCACTCTGTCTTAATCCTTCTTTTATTACACTGACCAATGCCTTATTTGAGTGAATAGCAGATGAACTACCCCTCAATAGAATACAATTACCGCTCTTTAGTGCAAGTGCAAATGCATCCACGGTAACGTTCGGCCTTGATTCATATATAATTCCGATAACCCCTAGAGGCACGGTCATCCTACTGATAGTAAGCCCATTTTCCGTAGTCCACACATCATTACTCTTCCAGATAGGATCATTTAAATCTATAATGGTCTTAACACCGTCTATCATTCCCTGCATTCTGGAATCATTCAGTGTAAGCCTATCTATAAGGCTGGATGCTATGCCTTCCTCTTTTGCCGCCTTTATATCTTTTTCATTTTCAGAAAGTATATATGACCAATTCTCCTCTAAACTCTCTACTACCGAATTTAGTGCATCATTTTTAAGTTTAGTAGGAACAGTCGATAATAAACGGGAAGCATCTTTCAGTTTTATGCATTTCTCCGTTAAATTAGACATCGTATCACCCTTTCCCTTATATTTAAAATATCATCATTATTATAATAGATTTTTTATATATATTCAAATATCAAGCCCCCGGATGTTTGCAGAAGAATATTAAATCGATTGTTTGCGCACAATATCCTTGTCGTCCAAAGATGACATTCGGCTATTTTCACACAACATCCCAGTCGTCCAAAGATGACATTCGGCTATTTTCACACAACATCCCAGTTGTCCAAAAATAACAGTCGGCATTTAGACAGGATCTATTTTTACCGAAATATCAGAGGGTTTGCCAAAATATAATGATGTTGTTACCACTGCACCCACACCTGTTGCCGCATAATCCTCCACATTATTTACATTTACCCCTCCCGTAGCTATAAGGCCTATGTCCGGGTTAATGTTCTTTACCTTTGCAACAATTTCTGTCAGATAATCAACAGGCAGTTTATCTATTTGCAATACATCTACTCCGGATTCCGCCATTAAAACCGCATCATCCATATTATCAACCTCTACCACAATCTTTTTTTCAAATGCAGTAGTTTTAATTTCAGGCATCATTTCCGCCAATTTCCGATATCCCCCTATAAAGTTCACATGCTGTTTAAACATTAGTATGGTTTCGGATAAACCCAGTCTGTGCGGCCATGCTCCACCCAACATAATTGATTTTATTGAAAGTTTCTTGGTTCCGGGAAAAACCTTCCTTGTAGTAAATATGTTGATATCCGGGTTTGCTTTTTTAGCCTTATCTACCAATACCTTTGTTCTGGTAGCTATACCGCTGCAGTATTCGAGGATACTCAGGGATACCCTCCAGGCCATATGTAAGTCCTTCGCCTTTCCTTCCGCTTCTATAAAAATTTCGTCCTTCCCGAGAAATGTTCCGGACGGCAGGAAGTTGTTGCACTTAATATTAAGTTTTTCAAAAATCCTCAAAACCTCTTCCACACCTGACAATACAGTGTCCTCCCGGGTTGTAAAAGTTATTTTGCCGGTCTTGTCCCCAATTCCCAAAATTTTTGTTGTCAGGTCGATATAAGGGACATCTTCCCTTATAAATTCATCAATATCAAATTCAGAAAAAAGCATTTCTCAACATTACCCCTTTCTTTTAATATTAATCCGCTGTTTTACTTTATCGGATTATCTGATCCGATTTTCGTACACCCCCGCCCCCGACCCCTTGTGTTTTTCAAACCGATATCCGCTTATAGAAAGTAAAAATTGGGAAGGTAAGTAAAAACCCCACATAGATAGTGCGGACATCTTGTATACAGTCATATTAAATTCCTTACTTATGTTAAATAAGGCTACGCTTATATCGCATAACAGGAACAAAATCATACCTATTACTATCATGTACCTATTATAACACGGATATAGTTTATATTTGAAGGTCTTTATTGATTCTACCGTACTGAGTATCAGGCATACGGCATAAAAGAAGGCTATTGCAAATAAAAAATCTATTTTTATCAAAGTTAAGTTAACTATATAATAAATTATTACTGTTAATAAGAAAATAGCGATAAATTCGACAAAAACAAAGGACGCCCTATGATTCGGGCCCCCTTTGTATCTATTATAATAAATTATTTGAACCAAACAAAATAGTGCTACCCCGGGAATATAATAATCAAAAATCAGAAGACACAGGTCCCCCAGAATCGTAATAAAAAATCCGATTTGCAGCAATAACCTGTCTCTTTTATTAAGTCCATCTTCTCCTATAAGTATTGTTATCACAAAGCAGAGTATTATGGATATATATTTAAACACAGCCGATGATAGGAATATTTTTGTGTTGGAAATATCCGAACACAAAAACAGTATATATAACAATCCGATTATTATTGACAGCATACCGATTAACAATATCTTCCCGGTTTTCAATTCCACATCACCAAATTTATAAAGAATAATATCCTATACATTAAATAGTTGGAATCATTCACAACCGCACCATCGTGCCATTTAAATTAAATAATTACCCTGCCTTCGGCAGGTTTGAGATTGAGTTTTTCAATAGCCTGCTCCCGCATTTTATATTTCATGACTTTTCCGGCGGCATTCATGGGAAATTTCGTTACAAAGCTGACATAGCGCGGGGTTTTATGTCTTGCCATTGAGGATCGGACAAAGTCCTTAAGCTCATCTTCAGTAAGTCGGGCCCCGTCCTTAAGAATTACACAAGCCATTATTTCCTCCCCGTACTGCTTGTCGGGAACACCGATTACCTGGACATCTTTTACCTTAGGATGGGTATAAATAAAATCCTCGATTTCCTTTGGATAAATATTTTCTCCACCGCGAATAATCATATCCCTGATCCTTCCGGTTATCTTGTAATAACCGTTTTCATCCCTTCTTGCCAGGTCACCCGTATGCAGCCAGCCGTCCTCGTCAATAACGGCCGCCGTTGCTTCAGGCATCTTATAGTAGCCTTTCATAACATTGTAACCGCGGACCACAAATTCACCGTCAACATTGTCCGGCAAATCTTCCCCTGTTTTATGGTCAATTATTTTGCACTCCACACCGGGCAAGGCCCTGCCGACTGTATTTACGCGCAGTTCAATACTGTCATCAACCCTGCTTTGGGTACAGCCCGGCGATGATTCGGTCTGGCCGTAAACAATTGTAATCTCGGTCATATTCATTTTTTCGACCACATCCTGCATAACCTTAGCGGGACAGGGGCTTCCGGCCATAATCCCGGTTCGCACATAGGAAAAGTCCGTTGTCTCAAAATCCTCATGTCCCAACATAGCTATAAACATAGTCGGAACACCGTGGAAGCAGGTAATTTTTTCTTCGGTGATACACTTAAGCGCCTTCCTGGGTGAAAAATATGGTATAGGTGATATGGTGGCCCCGTGGGTCACGGCTGCAGTCATAGATAGAACCATACCGAAACAATGGAACATGGGCACCTGGATCATCATCCGATCCGCAGTGGAAAGATCCATATTATCCCCAATATTTTTGCCGTTATTAATCACATTATAATGAGTAAGCATTACACCTTTTGGGAAGCCGGTGGTTCCCGATGTATATTGCATATTGCATACATCATGTCTGTTAACAGATAAAGCGCGGCGATAGACTTCTTCAAAGGCTGTCCTTTCACTTAGGACTAAAGCGTCCTCCCAAGTTAAACAGCCGTTTTGGCGGGAATCTATGGTAATAATATTCCGCAGAAAAGGAAGTCTTTTTATATAAAGGGGCTCTCCCGCCCGGGAGTTTTCCAATTCGGGACAAAGTTCTTTAATAATTTTTATATAATTAGAGTCCTTGTACTCATCAATCATAATCAAAGTATGGGTATCCGATTGTCGAAGCAGATACTCTATTTCATGGATTTTGTAGGCGGTGTTAACCGTAACCAAAATAGCCCCTATTTTAGTTGTTGCCCAAAATGAGATAAACCATTGGGGAATATTAGTTGCCCAAATTGCAACCTTGTCTCCCGGCTTAACACCTAAAGCGATTAATGAACGGGCAAAGGTATCTACATCATCCCGAAATTCCGAGTAAGTCCGAGTATAATCTAAAGTATTATAGCGAAATGCATATTGGTCCGGAAATTCATCAACAATACGATCCAGCACCTGGGAGAAAGTTAAATCTATAAGGGTGTCCTTTTTCCAAATATATTTTCCGGTCCCCGCATTATTATCATACAAATGGCCCTTCGTAACCTTCTCTCCCAGATAGCGACTCATATAAGAAGCATACATTGGGAAAACCACCCCTGCTTCCGCTAAATCGGGCGCCCAACGTTTAACCCATTCCAGAGAAAGATATCCTTCATAATTTATCGAATTTAGGGCCATCATAATTTCATCCAACGGCAGGTCCCCTTCACCCATCATCCGATATTTTACAGTTCCGTCTTCCATTATTGAATCTTTAATATGAACGTGCTTAATATAAGCACCGAGATTTTGAACAGTCTGTTCCGCAGTCTCCCCTGCAAATCGATAAGGATGGTTGATATCCCAAAGGGCGGCCACGGCACCGCTGGAGATGTTGTCCAACAACCGGCAAAGACGGGCGGTATCGGCATAAACACCGTTTGTCTCAACAAGCAGGGTTACCCCCTTTTCCTCGGCCAAGGGAATTAAGCGTCTGAGTGCCGATAGAACCACATCATCATTAACCTCACCTGTCGGATGGGGTTCATTATCAGCAAGGATGCGAACATAGGGGGTCCCCAGTTTAGAGGCCAATAAAATATATTGAACGATTTCATCGTGATTTTCTTCAGCATCCTCTGAAAATTTCAAACAACAACCGGACGATAAACAGGGGATTTCCAGACGCAATTCCTCAAGTTTTTTAATGGTTTCCGGGAGTTGGCTTTCAGTAAACGGTTGGGCCTGAACAGCAAAAATATTTTCACCAAGTCCGCGGATTTCAATACCATCAAAACCAAGGTCACTGGCCATAGAATAGATTTCGGTCCAACTAAAATTCGGACAGCCAAGCGTTGAAAATGCAAGCTTCATAGAAACTCCTCCTTTTTTTGAATTTATATGCAGTAAAAGCATTTTTGACTATTATACTATTTTGTCGGTAGGCAAACAACTCAAACCCGCCCTGTCTGCACAGTTCTTCTTTTCCCTAAATAAGGATATTATCAAGCGATTTGATAAATTGTTCCGTTTGTTCTATAGTTCCTGTACTTACCCTGAGCCAATTATCCCAACCCCATAAAAATCCCGGCCTGATTATAACACCTTGTTTCATCAATTTTTCAAATACGGATTCCGAATGCGTATCTATATTCACAAATATAAAATTTGCATTGGACTTTATGTATTCCAAATTGTTTTCATCAAAGTATTTTTCCATAGCCGCCAAGGATTCATAATTCAGTTTTACCGTTTTTTCAATATGTTCCCTGTCTTCCAATACCGCCAGGGCCGCAACCTGTGCTAATAAATTGACATTAAATACATCCTTAACTTTGCCTATTTGAGTTGCTATTTCCTCGGATGTAAGTATATATCCAACTCTGATTCCGGCAATACCCCCTACCTTGGAGAATGTTCTCAATATAATGGTATTCGGTCTTTCGGCCAAAACATCGGTTGTTTCAGGATATTTCGGATTAACCTTTGCATAATCATAATATGCTTCGTCAAATAGAATTACAACATCCTCAGGTACTCGAGCAACAAAATTTTTTATTTCATCATCCGTTAGAATGTTTCCCACAGGATTGTTGGGGTTACAGATATATATTATTTTTGTCCTGTCATTAATTTTTTCAATAAAACCGTCCAGATCATGTTTGTAATTTTTTAGTGGCAATTTAACAACAACCCCGCCCATGCCGAGCACCCCGGTTTCATATAAACCGAATGTTGTATCCGCCATTATAGCCTCATCCCCGTTATTTATAAATGTTTGGGCCACCATAGATAAGGTTTGTTCTCCGCCATTACCTACAACTATATTTTTATGGGTTAGGCCAACCTTCTCCGCAATAGCCTGTTTTAATTTCATTGCATATGCATCCGGATAAAAATTGATATTGCGGGCTTCATTCATCACGGCCTCCACCGCTTTCGGTGACGGACCCAGGGGGTTTTCATTAGATGCCAATTTTTCTATTTTTTCTATATTATATTCCTTTTGCACCTCT
>CAYOQX010000083.1:0-7830 GCA_964406195.1 uncultured Alkaliphilus sp.
TCGGGCTCTAAATCTATTACAAACTCTTTGGTTCCGGAATCAAAATTTATTTTATAATCGGCTGGATTCTCCAACTCCATTACAACCCTTGTTACAAATGCGTCGTCCGGGTTTTGTCCGGTAGGTATTTTAAACTGTGAGGCCCTTACTTCTTTTACAACCCCGTTATTAACCTCGGTTTTCAAATGTCCTTTTGTTCCCAGTTTGCTTTTATCTCTCAGATTGAACCTGGTATTATGTAAATCAATTATTATCCTCTCGGGGTTTTCCATTCTGAAATTTTTATAATCTGTTTTCTCAGATACCTCAACACGAATTTGAGGTGCAAGTCCGCTCATTTTTACCCCGACATCCCTGACATATGCAGTGTTGATATCCTCCTCCGGAATGCTCGGCCCGGGGTTCGGTCCGGGATTGGGTTGTTCACCGGGATTTTCCTCCGGAATTTTCGGTGTTTTTAATGAAGCGGTATAGCTTTCAGCATCCCAGCCTATATCAATTCCAAATTCTTTTTCAAAGAAGCGAATAGGTATCATAGTCCTGTGGTCCCCGTTCAGGGCTAAGAGCTTTGCGGACACCTTGTCCGGAAGCACCTTTTGAACACCGTTGACCACGGCATACTCGCTGTCGATTTTGAATACAACCTTTTTTTCCCGTGTTTCAATTTTTGCTTCCCGCGCCGTACCGTCCCACTCAATATTTGCATTGAGCTTTTCCTGCAAATGTTCTATAACCATTCGCAAGGGCACTAAGGTTCTGCTTTCATAAATTATAGGAGGTACGTCCCCGGCCTTTACTGCCTCTCCGTCTATTTCGAGGTTCACTATTCTATAGCTCCCCGTACTCCCGCCCTCTGTCAAAGAAACCCAATTCGAGGATTCATTTGCAAATGAAACCGTAAATAAAGCAATAAAAATCATAAATATCAATATACCCGAAACTAACCTCTTCATTTGTTGTCCCCCTCTTAGTAATAACCAATAAGAACCCTGCACGATACTGCCTAGAAACATATTCAACTTTTAGCATATTTTATATCTTACTATAGTTATATCATCATCTAAATTCCCGTGTCAACAAATCCGGAAATTTGTAATTAATATGTAATATAGTTCCTAGGGTACCACTTTGTACAGTTCGTCTACATCTGGGGGTAATAGCGAGTATTCTTTACCGTTTCTTATAACTACATGATCCTTGTCTGTTATTTTTCCAACCTCCGTTAATTCTATATTTGCCTCCTTGAAGGCTTCTGTCAGCAGATTTTTTTTGTCTTCGGAAGTTGTCATTACCATAACGCCGCTGGAAATTAACTTCATAGGATCAATAGAAAGCTCCCGACATATCTCAATAGTTTCCCGTCTTACATTTATGTTGTTTTCATATATTTCTATACCTACTTCCGATGCTTCGGCCAGTTCCCACAGGGCCCCTAAAACACCGCCTTCGGTAACATCATGCATACTGTTCACGCCTATGTTCCCAGCTAAAACTCCCTCTTTAACTACACTTATATCCTTTGCAAAACCTTGGGCGGTTTTAATTGTATCGGAGCTGATTTTACCTGCCAACTGCTCTTCCAAGTCTTCAGCTATTATGGATATTCCCTCCAGCCCCGCATGTTTAGTCATGAAAACCGCATCCCCGGTCTTGGCTCCCTTGGTGAGAATCAGTTTGTCCTTAAGTTGCCTTCCCACCGCCGTAGCACTGATTATCATTTTGTTGACGCTTCCGGTAATCTCCGTATGACCGCCGATTATTTCCACATTGACGGAAGCAGCCGCCTTGTTTGCGTCCGACATTACGCAATCTAAATCCTCTGCTGTCGTGCCGGGAGGTGCTAAAACGGTTAACATTATCCCGATTGGTTCCACGCCGGCGGATGCTATATCATTACAGGAGATATGTACTGCCAGACTGCCGATACTTTTGACGGCTCCCGTAATCGGGTCCGTACTCATTACACAGACATACTTATCAAAGTCCACCACGGCGCAGTCTTCCCCTATACCGGGCCTGACCAACACCTCGGGCCGCCTGTGTTTTATGTTGGAAAATATTATTTCTTTTAATACTTCTATAGGTACCTTTCCTATTTTCATGTTATTCCTCCTAACCTGCCCCTACATAGAAGTATTATATCATAGACTTTTCTATCCTATTCTACAAAATACTCTCTTCCATTCATCAAAATCCATTATTCTATGATCCGAAACTATATACAGTATTTCTATATCCTCAGGTTTAATATCATGGAATATTAGTACCTCCGCATCATAACCTTCTTCCAGATCCATTCTTTCTTCCAGATTTTTCTCGAAACTCAGTGATGTCCCCCAATACTCTTTTATGGATTTTTTACCCTCCGTCTTCATATATTCCCCGGCCCCACTCAGAGGACCTACCCCTTGAAGAATAAAAGGTTCATATATTTGATTTGCCCTATTTTCATTTGCAACCCAACATTTGGACGGGTCTATCTCCAGTGACATTACCACACTGTGAGAACAGAAATTCGGCTCACTGCGATAATTTTTTGCTGCAAATATTGCCTTTTTCCTTTCTACCCAGGGTGGAATATGTGCCGGTTTTAAGCTGTCTATAAAACGATGAAAATCATAGTATTTATATTCATAGGTTATTTTATCATCGTGTTTAATTCCATCCGCCAATATTTTTCCTAAATCATTTATGGGTGCAATATGATAAACCCTGCCGGTTTCAGAATAATCGTCAAAAAACATTGTTTTTCCTCCTTTTGAACCAGATTACCACTAAAAAGCGGATATCTATATATAGCTACAAATAACAATAATTACATAACATTTTAAGATTTATTCTACACAAAATATGTACTAGGAGGTGGTTGTTTTGACCATGATTCAATGCACTAATCCATGTTTATATGAAAAAGAAGGTAAATGTACTTTGACCCACGTAACTTCAGTATCAAATCCCCAAAAAGAAGACTGCGTATATTTTAAAGATAAAAAAGAGAATAAAATAAAAAATATAGAAACTTGCGAGGATTTCAGTACGAACACCTGAGAAGGATATCTTACAATCCCCTAAAACTGTCCGAATATAACAGGTTCCCATATGCTTTCTCATTTTTTATAATACAGGTCCGGTGTTAAAATCGGTATTTGCTTCAAAGGCCTTGGCCGTTCTGAGCAATGTGCTTTCGTCGAACATATTTCCCATTAACTGCATACCTATGGGCAGTCCTTCGTGAAAACCGCAGGGAACGGATATTGCAGGGATACCGGCTAAATTGGCGGCTACTGTATATCTGTCTATTTCGTGTTTTTTTGAAAGTGCATCATCATGATACGCCCCCAAATCAAATGCAGTCGCGGCAGCCGTCGGTGCAAGTATAATATCATAGTCGGAAAACACATTGTCAAAATCCTGCTTGATAAGCTTTTTGATTGTTTTAGCCTTTTCATAGTAGTTTTTACCGCCGTTACCGCCCAACCAGTGTGTACCCAGCATAATCCTTTTTTTAACCTCTTCACCGAAAACCTCATCACCGGTTTTAGGGGACAATTTTTCCGTTTTCTTATAATTTGACGTGTTATAGCCGTATTTAGCATAGTCAAAATCGGACAGGTTTATACTGATTTCCGACTGGGAAATCATATAATACACCGCAATGGTATATTTTGTATGCGGTAGGGATATTACCTCACAAATGGCACCCAGATCCCTGAACACCTCTACCGCATCCAAAAGTGCGGTTTCGACAGGTTCACTCAAGTGTTTGTCAAAATATTCCTCGGCTATGCCGATTTTAAGACCTTTTATTCCCTTGTCCAATTTATGCAAATAATCAATCTTTTCTTTTTTTTCAGAAGTTGGATCCTTTACATCATGCCCTGCAATAATATTTAAAATCAAGGCACAATCCTTTACATCTTTTGTAATAGGGCCTATATGGTCCAAAGAGTTTGATACCGTAACGAGACCGTATCTCGAAACCAATCCATATGTGGGTTTTAATCCTACGGTTCCGCAGAAGGCACCGGGCTGTCTTATTGACCCTCCCGTATCGGATCCCAAAGAGAAGAAGGATTCCCCCGCCGATACGGCGGCTGATGATCCTCCGCTGGATCCTCCCGGCACCTTGCTTATATTCCAGGGGTTTTTTGTTTTTTTGAAGTAGGAGGTTTCGGTGGATGAACCCATACCGAGTTCATCCATATTGTTTTTCCCCAGCATGACGGCACCTTCCCCCAATAGTTTTTCATATACGGTAGCGCTGTATGGAGGTACAAAATTCTGCAGTGCCTTGGACGCACATGTGGTTAATATACCTTTAGTATAAATATTATCTTTTATTGACATAGGTATCCCGCCCAACAAACCCACAGGCTTGTTGTTTTCTATTTTTCTGTCTATTTCCTCGGCTTTTTGATATGCCATATCTTCCGTCAATGTCAGGTAAGCATTTATTTTGCTCTCTACATCATCAATTCTTTTGAGGACGCTTTCAAGTACCTCTACAGCTTTTATTTCTTTTTTTTCAAGTTTTTCTTTTACCTGATGTATAGTCAAATTAAACAATTCCAATTCTGTTCACCGCCGATTTATAAATATTTTATCCCTTCCTATTTAATATTGCACAACTGTTTAAATATACACATGAACATAAGCAACTAAAACTACCCCTGCGACAATATGCTATCTGTTTACAGTTTCTGTGGCCTGTTTTTTAGTAAAATATAACCCTGATAAACCCAAAACCGCCGATGAAACTATAAAGTGAGAAACAATTTTGACTGTAGTATGGTAAAAAAATTCTTCCGGAAGCATCCGTATGAGAATGTCCGTGTTGAAATCCAATATCCAAAAATCATTATTAAAAAACATAGTATGAAAATATATAAAGTATTTATCGAAATCGATTTTTATCAATAATAGCAACATAAATAAAAGTAATATATTCGCGGCAGCTGTGTATAATAAAATGTTTGCAATAGATTTTTTCCAATGTCTGTCCCTTTTAATAAATAACAAACCCATTATTATAAATAGTACAGTGCAGATATTAAGCAAAAACCTTCCTTTTGCAAATAATTCCTTGACATCCATCATATGCAGTTTTTCTCTGCCCCCAAAAATCTCTTTTTCTTCCGCTCCGATAGTAATCTTTGTATTTAATATTTTTCTGTCATCCCTTAAATATTCCAAAACATCATTTATTATGTATTCAAGATTTTCATTGTCCATAGATGTTGCCTTTACAATGTTATATTTAATAAATGACTTTTTATAATGGTTCAGATTGAATGCTGTAATCTTTACAAAAATGAGCAATAATATTGTGGATAATAAAACTCCCCAAATTATATAACTAAAAACTCTGAGCATCTTCAATATTATTAAACTCCTTTTATTGTGATAAATGTGGTCCTATATTCCTTTTTCCATAGGACACATATAAAACCTCCTCTTTCACTATGTGAAAGTTCCTTTTCAAATTCCATATTTATATTGTTTTTTTCCGCATCCGGCGGGATAAACAAACATTCCCCGCTGCTTATTATTTCAGTACTATTCAATGATTTTAGATCATCCAAAGATTTTAAACATGCATGTTTAAATACGCTGTCCTCGTTAGTCTGCTTGGAAGTATAAAATTTACCCCATTTGCTCTCCCTGTTAATTGTTCCGATTAGCAGATATCCATTCGGTTTTAAAATCCTGTACATTTCATCATATGCTTTTTCAGGTTTTGACATAAATTCAAATGCCGCCATAGAAACAACACCATCGAAACTTTCATCGGGAAAATTCATGCTGTACACATTCATATTATAAAATTCAATACCCGGGTTTTTTTCATCGGCCTTTTTTCGCGCCTCATCGAGCATTTTTTTCGATATATCTATACCGGCGACCTTGCAGCCTTTCTCCGCCAATTTTATACTGAAATTTCCCGTTCCACAGCCCACATCCAATATTTTCATTCCCGGAGCGGGATCAAAGAGGGAAAATGCCAGTTTTGTTTCCACCTTATCAACAAATGCACCTAGTTTAGATTCGTACCACCGATCATAGTTGGATGCCCCCTTATCAAATACAGCCATTTCATATCCCCCTTGTTTTTATATCATCTTCATGAATTCCTCTTCCGAAATAATTCTCAGATCGGTTTCAGTGCCGGATTCTATAATTTCTTCCGCCCTGTCAAGCTTGGAACCTGCTGATTCTCCAACCAGAAGATAATCGGTATTCCCGCTTACACTGTCGGATACTTTTGCCCCTAATTTTTGAAGAAGTTCTCTGATTTCTTTACGTGTAAAATCCTCCAGAGTCCCTGTTACAACCACGGTTTTACCTGAAAAGGCACTCCCCTGTTTTCCCTCTTCCTCATATCTCGGATTTACTCCTTC
Organism: uncultured Alkaliphilus sp.; assembly: GCA_964406195.1. GTDB lineage: Bacteria > Bacillota > Clostridia > Peptostreptococcales > Natronincolaceae > JAAZJW01. Next base: position 6,399 of record CAYOQX010000083.1, read on the forward strand.
GCCCAGTAACCTTTTTATACTCTTTTTAATTTCTTTATCCTTGAAAAAATCTATTATGCCCTGTGCCACAATTTCCCCTATATCGGGTATAGTTATAAGTTCCTCAAATTCGGCTTCCTCAAAGGTACTAAAGGATTTATAGTAGTCCGCCAGGTCCATGGCGGTTTTTCTGCCCACATTCGGAATACCCAGCGCAAATATAAAAGCATTCAGTTTACAATCTTTGCTGTTTTCAATAGCTCCCAGAAGGTTTTTTGTTTTTTTGTCCCCAAACCCGGGCAGTTCAATCAGATCATCATATCCAACCTCATATAGATCCGCTATATCCCTCAAATCCAGTTGTTCAAAAAGCTGTTCCGCAGTCCTTTCACTGAATCCTACTATATCCATAGCATCCCGACCGGCATAATGGGCCATTCTGGACACCAGTTGGGGCTTACAGGACAGGGAGTTTGGACAAAACATGTTGGCCCCTTTTTCCGTTAATTCACTGTGGCATGCGGGACAGTACGCAGGTTTTTCAATATCCGTTGCCTCTCCGCATTTTTCTCCGGTTGCACCGGTTATTTCAGGTATCACATCGTGGGACCTTCTGAGCCAAACATTGCAACCTTTTTTTACATTTTTTCTCTGTATATCATCCCAGTTGTTCAGTGTGGCCCTGCCGATTGTTGCACCCGCAATATCTACGGGTTCCAAAATTGCCAGCGGTGTTAGTTTTCCCGTTCTGCCCACCTGCCAGATTACATCCTTCAGTTTTGTCGTGACTTCTTCGGCATCAAATTTAAATGCTATCGCCCACCTGGGGAATATATGAGTATATCCCAATAGTTCCCTGGTTTCTACATTGTTAATCTTAACTACCAATCCGTCAACCAGAAAATCAAAACCCTCAAATCCCTCTTGTTCGATTCTTTCTATTTCGGCAGTCACATTATTTATATCATCAAAAACCTTTACATAGTCACTAACCGGAAATCTGTTTTCCCTTAGAAAATTTATCATTTCCATATGTGTGTCAAATTCTATTCCCTCATAATAACCGATGTTGTAGAAAAATGCATCTAGTTTGCGTCCTGCAGTTACCCTCGGATCCAAATTCCTCAGTGCACCCGCGGCTGCATTTCTGGCATTTTTCAAAGGCTCTTCCGCTGTTTTATTATATTCCTCCAGCACGGACAGTCTCATCAAACCCTCGCCCTGCACCTCTATTCTGCCTTTATAAGGTATGGAGAGGGGGATAGATTTTATTGTTTTTACCTGTTCCAGTATAGATTCACCGACTATACCGTTGCCCCTGGTGGCTGCCTGGACTAAATGTCCGTCATCATATGTAAGATTTAATGTGAGTCCGTCGAATTTGAATTCCAAAACATATTCTACAGGCAATTTGCTCCCGCCCAATAATCTTTTTACCCTGTTATCCCACGAA
>CAYOQX010000084.1:0-7790 GCA_964406195.1 uncultured Alkaliphilus sp.
CCATTGGTGCCTATACCAACCTCCAGCCCAATACAATAATCGACAAGATTTTTAATTCTGCGGTCCTGCAGCAATTGCAAAAGACCGACCTTGTCACAAAACTCAACTATATTACTTATTTCTTCAGAGGTATATTTAGATTTTTTTCTGAACGAAAAAGTTCGATATTCCCAATTTGGTGTTTTAAAATTAGTTAAAACCTCTAGATTCTTCTCGCGGACTGCAATCAATATGGGTATAACTGATACTATATTCGGATATTCCACGATTAAATCATGGAACTCAGACTTTATATTGGGCTTCCCAACCAGATAATTTAATATATTAAGTTCAATTTCAACATTTTCCACATTAAGAAAGACCTTACCCCAATCAACATAGAAATCGAATGTCCTATTGGTATACCTGAGGTTGTCCATAAAATAGTTGAATACGTCTATTTCATTATTCAGATTCATTTGACTATATATTTCTAAATCCCTCAATTTTAAACCCCCTAATAATTTGTTATTAACAGTTCAGTTAATTCACCCCTTCTGCTCGAATTTGAATTAATTGAACGCTTAGCATTTACTCTGCAAATATTATATTTATCATATAAATCATCAAAGAAAGAGTCGTTTTTGTTTGTATTTTTGGGGTCCGAATTACTTAACATTAATTTAGCACCCTTTCTATTTAAAAGGTCATAAAAACTTGCTAATCTTATCTGTTCTTCATCGTTAAACCCATTATTAGAATACGAAGTGAAATTAGAGGTGTTGTTCAGGGGTCTATACGGAGGATCAAGGTATAGAAATGTTTTATCATCTACATATTTCTCAATATCAGCAAAATCACCATGCATAATCTTAACATTTTTAAGTGCTAGGGATACATTTATCAGCTTTTCTTTATCTAATATAGTTGGATTTTTATATCTACCATGGGGCACGTTGAATTGATTTTTCCTGTTCACCCTATATAAACCATTAAAACATGTCTTATTAAGAAACATTAAATATACTGATTTTTCTATACTTCCACTAGGGACATTATTAAACTTCTTTCGTGCAGAATAAAAATATTTCTTTCGGGCATCTTTATCCAGAAGTAGATATTCATCCGATATAACGCTTAACTTATTAATTAGTGTGGTTACATCATTTTTTACAACTTTATATAAATTGATTAAATCTACATTTAAATCATTTATTATGATAGCCTTGAATTCATACTTCTGTAGTAAATCAAAAAGTACTGCGCCGCCGCCCACAAAAGGTTCGATATACCTATTTATTTTTCCTGATTTCAATTCCGGGGGTAAATTATCATTTATTATCGGAAGCAATTGCCTCTTACCCCCTGCCCATTTTAAAAATGGGGATACATTTATGTCATTCATTAAATCATCCTCTGCTTATGAAATATAATTTTGTGTTTTTGTTTTGCACTGTCTCACAAAATAAAGAATACCATCCTAATTATAGCATTAATTTCACCAAGAGTGAAACACATCCTGTTAAAAACTGGAATCCAATAATGAACAGGAAAAAACCGATCTATAATGTATTATCGTTCCCAAACATATGTTCTTAATGTTATGCTATCAGAATATATGTTTGATGTAAAGGACGAAACCCATGTTTCCACACGACCTGCCATTTTGCTTGTCATCCCTTGCTAATGTAATTCCGATTATCCGGTGAAAATATGTACAGCTGTATGCAAAACAACACAAATTATTTGAAAATAAACGGTTTCATTGCATCGAATGAATACAAAATGAATTACTGAAAGAAAATCAAAATGAAATTGTCAGGTTTTTTAACATTCCAAACCTTTGACTGTATAATAATGTAATTTTTCCAAGCAAATGTAGTTATATTAGTATCAAATTTTTTTAATTATCTATATCTATATTTCCGTGAATGACTCCAACCATTCCATGGATGGGATTTTAAAAGAAGGTTGCTAAACCGGCCTTATTCTTTTTGGTACATCCACAAAACCTCTAGTGTATAAGGCACTCAGGCCTACAATGTTATCCAGTTTGCACATATATTCCAGGGTAAATTTTATCTTGCCCATCCATCGGAAGGACTGCTATATTTTGATTGTTCTTTTCACCCAGGCTTATGTTTCTGTTCATATCCTTGTTAAAACCCAGAACAATAGTGCCAATATCGTTCGTTTTGCAGTAATTCACTATATACCTGCAGGATTTTAGAATACAGTCATTTATGATGTTGTTTCTTTTAGTCCAAAGATTATCTAATCTTTTTGAAGTCTTAAGTCCCTGTTTATCTAAAATAGATTTAAGCCTAGCATTTTTCTTATTGGCATATTGGTTAACAGATTTTATTTTCCTGCCATCAATGATGAATATTCTGCCGTTGTTTACGGCACAGGGCATAAGATTATTGATTCCTAAATCAATACCGAGAGCGTTGTTTTTGTTATATGTACCATTTGAAATCTCTTTTTCATAGATATATTGGATTTCAAAGAACATGGCATTTTGTTAACATACTATTTTGATAATAACAAACTGGACATAATACAGTACAATGACGATCTAGATCATGTCCATATACTGTTTGAAGGTAAGCCTAATCTTAATTTATCTAATTTTGTTAACGGTCTTAAGACTTTAACCTCTAAAAATATCAGGAATGACTTTACTGAGGAGTTAAAACCTTATTACTGGAAGCCCTATTTTTGGAGCAGGTTATACTTTGTGTCTACTGTGAGCAAACAGTCCCAAGCAGTTGTGGAGCAGTACATTAAAAATCAAAAAGGCTAACTAGGAATTCATCTCCACCCCGCACTTTGTTTAGGATGGAGTGTTTTTCCTTTTCTTATAAATTCATGATGATTTTTTCTAGATTATTAACTCCGGAAACTATATTTTCTGGATTACCTTTCTCCACACCCAGTATAATTAATCCACCTTTAGTATTAGAAAATGAAGAATATGTTTCCCAGAGGTTTTTAGGGACAGAGTTGGTTGCTTTTTTTAACTCAAATACATGTTTTTCTTTTATTTCCTTAATATTATTTACTGTGGATTCAAAATTAAACATTTTCCTTCTTCACCCCCATTGTTAAGATAACCTTAAGTTAACCCACGAGATAAACGCGAGATAGACACGAGATAATAAATCTATCCAATACTAGTAAAATACGGGCTTTGAGGAATTTAACACCCTGTATTACCTATAAATTTGCCGAATAAACGCAAGATGGTCGCGAGATAGCATATCCAGTGTAAATTGATAAAACACAGATGTTACAGTTATCAAATAACTATATTATTTGTAAATCCTCGGGGCAATCACAAAATATTCTTAAGAACCATACTGGTTTGACGGGCCATTGGAGGCGAGTTTCAATGATCACCAGTGTAAAAATTGCCTTCAGGTCAATATATTTAGTTTCGACAAACTATCCAGTTATTCCTTTATTTTCGTTCTAGATAAAACGACAGAACAAACGGGATAGTAGGAACGTCAAGTTTCCCAAACCGCATTTAGTGATAATATGGAATCATAAAAAGCCACGGAATCTATTCCCGTAGCTTTTTCACACAGCAAAGGGACACCTTATAGCGAGGGAATGCCTTGTTTGCCATTTTTTCGTAGCAATACTAATTCAATTTTCAAACAAGCATGGAATTTTGAGCTAGTTTTTTCTGAATGGTAAATTCTTAGCCCACTCCCTCAACACCTCTAAATTTTTTGATCTGTATTCCTCTAAAGTTTCTTTGCTGACTGTCTGCCGCATTTTCTTCCTTGTAATGCCCATTGTTTTGTTGTAAGGTGTCATCCTAAGAATCCTGCTGTCTTTTCCTCTATCCCAATCAAAATTCAGTGGTGGATCCACCTTATCGATATCAGTATTAAAGTTGATATAAGGCACGGAAATTCCCCCATGCCCGGCACAAGAAAACCTTGTCTTATACCCTCTTTCATTAAGGCAAAAAATAATATCTGCTATCTGTTCATCCAAATCAACGGTTTTGTTAAGGCATTCCCGACAAAAAGTGGTCCCCTTCTTGTAATAAATAAGACAATCAATACATGCATGCACCCTGTCTAAATTCCCCGCCCCGGAAAAATCTAAATCTGTTTTCGAAACCTGAACCTTTGTTGCATCTTCCCGCAATAATTGATCAATTTCTTCTCGTTTGGCCCTAACGGTATAATAGGTAGAATCCGGGTCAAACGGCTCACCCCGGTCCCGACTGTCTTGTTTGATTAAGCCTTCATCGATTAAAGGTTGCAATACGTTCTGAATCCTATTTAGCCTTACTCCAACAGTATTAGATATAATAAACACATCTACACGGTGCGGGCTTGTTCGAATTTTATGCAAGGCATGTAATTTTTTTTCTTCTAAGTTTTCCTCGTCCATAGGAAAAACCTATCTTCCTTCACGAAATACTATCAATGTCCCTGAAACAATATCTTGCCAGTTCTCATCTGTCAAGGGTTCTGTAGCAACAACAATTCCCCTTTCATCCGGTTCTTTGGTTTCCCAAAACTCGACTTCCATGTCGTCATCGATTAATTTTGTGCTGTTATGATACGGTGGTTTACGCTCAGTGTAGCGTAGTCCTTTATATCCTATCTTATCCCTATAACAAAATAGATGTTCCCCATCGGTAGACAGGCAGTTAAATCTTCCATATTGATTGATTTCCTTCATTATGTTTTCCAGACTGATAAAACTCTCATTATTCCACATTGTACATATATCTTCCATCTTACTGAGTAGATAACAGAAAGAAAATTCGGAATCTGTGCTGCCTATGGGTTTCCAACGCCCTAGGGGTAACTCCTCTTAATAATTAAACAAGGTCCCATTATGGGCAAAGGCATATTCTCGGCCATTAAATTCTCGGACAAACGGGTGAGTATTTGCATAAGATATTTCCAAAGTGGCTTGTCTAATATGCGATAAAAATATATTTGAACTAAATTGGACATGCTTTCCAATATATTTGACCAGATCACTTGCTCCGGCTTCTAGAGGCTCCTTTAGAACCTGCACTACTCTGCTCCCTTCCGGGTATAAAGCTATACCCCCTCCATGGGGATTGTTGGCTCCCCTTTTAGCAAATCTTTTGAATGAAAATCTGCACCCTACCGGCATATTAAAACTCATTCCTAATAATTCACACATTCCATTTTCCCCCTAAAATTTACAATATAGGCTGTATAATTACTCTATTTCAGACGATCAATCATCACAAACAAACTCTTTTATCATATATTCCTTAAGTGCACCTGTTGCCCAAATACGAAATTGTGTAGTCTTACAGGAATTTATGACGATGGGTTATAAAGACGAAATTTCCTAGTATCTATTTGGTACAAAAGGTCATCTTCTCCGACTGAATCTACATTATAATGTACTCGACTTGGGGCATTTATGGACATTTTTAACATATGTGCTGACACAGTACTAGGCTTTACAAGCGGATAATTTGTTTTAAACCATGAATTTATTGTGCTTCTTTCAAGAATATCACCTTTTTGGATACCTAAATCTTTTATCATATCCCGAAAGAGATGTTTGATCGGTTTATCGTACAAAGCCATGTTGTATCCCCCTATGTAAAAAGACGGAAGGACTCATCGGTCCATCCGCCTTGCTTATAGTTATATTTTAACATAACTTGTCTAAACTGGCAATAATGTGGCAATTTATGGTGCACACATTCATGGTTCCGGTTTTTTACCTGTTCCCCGCCTTTTCAATTCTAAATGAAATATTTCTGGCAAAGGGCAGTGCCCTTTTTATAATAATTGTAGGGTTACATAATTTAATTGCATTATATTTAGACATTAATTTCCCATCATAATCTGTACTCCTTAATTCTTTGCCCCTCTTAGACTGTGGTATATATGATAATTCTATTTTATTTTGATATATAATACTTAATATCTTTTGGAAGGAATTGATCAATTGACATATCCCTCAGCAGTTGCACCCGGAATATAAATCCACCCAATTTTTCCTTTGTTTTTCGTCCTACATAAAGCGATAAAAATAAGAAATACCACCCCTGTTGTTACAAGAAAAAACCTACCGGCTCTAATATATCACTCATCGAATACATCCGGGTAAATTATAGTATCAAATATAGCATCTTTTGTTTCTTTCATTAACTCTTTGTGTTTTGATCTGGACATTATGTATGTGATAGATCCGTCATCATTTTGGATAGCATCCTTCATGCCCTGTGTTTTTGCTTGTTCAATTGCTTCATCATAGTCTATTTCCTCGTCATCCATTGTAAGTAAACTATATGGTATGGTTATCTGGACATCCATCAATTTCGAGGACAGGCCGGCTGCTCGTTCATACGAGGTCTCTCTCCAATTTTCTCTTCTGATTGTTTAAAACCAACTCCTCCAATTCATCCGCTGTATATTTATCACCCCTGCTTTTGGCAAGGTGAAATTTTGTCCTTATCTTTGATTTTTGACTTTCCCTGCGCCCTTCCTCAGTTCTGTTCTTAAAATCCGTATAGCTAATCCATTTTTGGCCCTCATCCAGCCAGTCCGTATAACCGTTATCCCGGATAAGAAATTTATCCAGAGTCATTTTATATGTGCAAAATGGATATTCTTTATCTCTGAAGGCCTGTCCATATCTTTCTATCGCCTTCAGGATGATATCCTTCCCATCGTATCTTAATGCCCTGTCCGCAGCTTTTTTGATCTTATCAGCCAATCTTCTGTGGATAATAATATTTTGACTGTTGTATGTATCAAAAATAATATCATATATTCCGTTTTTATTTATTTTACTTTCACATGTTTCATATGATTTGTTTTTATATGTTTTGTTCTCGTGTGCTTTATTCTCATATGTTTTGTTTTCATCTACTATGTTGTTATTTACTATACTTTCATTTACTTTAATTTTATTTACTTTACTTTGTGTACTTTGGATATCTGAAATGTCAGTTGTATCCGAGTTTCCGTCATCCGAAACCCCTATCAAAGTTATATTGCCCCTGTCATGTACATCAATGAGCAGATATTCCTCTATCATTTCTACATTGACCCTTTTATAAACTGCTGCTACATAATGTTTTTGAATTCTTTTTGAGGTCAGTATTTTGTGTTTTGCATATAGATTACTATCAAATATTCCCCATTTAACACAGTCATCGATTATGGCCGTAAGTTCATTTCCGGCTACAGATAATCTGCTGCTGAGCAGGAGTTGATTTCTTTCATTCCATTCATAAAAGTAACCTTCTCCATATATTTTTTGAAATATTTTAATTAAAACAGCGAAACCCACCATCCCGTGCTTGGCTTCTATAAGTTCCACTTCATCGCCCATGTTTACATCCAATGCAAAATAATCCAATCCCCGCTTTTGAGGCCTTGCCATTTTATCACCCCTTGTATATTATGTTTAAATCTTTTCCGACTTGCCTTTCCGTATAGTTGACCTTCCGGTCGAACCTTTATTGTACTCTGTGCAATTATTTGTGTTTCCGAGTTTTGTGCGCATAATAATCATCTGCACCTATATTTGTATTAAATACCTGCGCTAATACCTCGTTTAGTGTTGTCAGTATAGATTATAAACACAAACCCATGTATTGTCAACATGTTTTGTTGTAAATTTACAACATTTTCGGGTAATCAGGGAGGGGGATAACCACGGGGGTAAGTCCTGCTGCGGTTTCTCCTGCTGTCATAGTGCCTTCAATGCTTGAACTGATAGGAAACAACATTGGAAGCAAAAAAGGGATACCCACTCTGATATTAGCAGGGGCATCC
>CAYOQX010000085.1:0-7534 GCA_964406195.1 uncultured Alkaliphilus sp.
ATTTGAGATCCTTCGCTTCGCTCAGGATGACATTTTTCACACAGTCTGATGTCCCCCACGGGTACAGTCTGCCACCTCTACTAATACGCGTAACTGGGCTTTTTGCTGAACCTATGAATAGCATCGATGAATCGGATTGTGCCGGTTTCGGACCTCATAACCACGGAATGGGTTTTTGCAGTGTTACTGCCGGTGAAAACAACACCTTTTAATAACTCGCCGTTGGAAATCCCCGTGGCCGCAAAATAAACTTCCTTACTTTTAACCAAATCATCCATAAGATATACCTTTTCCACATCTGCGCCCATTTCTGCACACCTTTTCCTTTCCTCGTCCGTGTAGGGTACTAACCTCCCCTGAAATTCGCCGTCCAAACATTTTAGTGCCGCAGCAGCAAGCACGCCTTCAGGTGCCCCTCCTATACCCAGCATAATGTCAACTCCCGTATGTTCAAAACAAGTCGCCATAGCGGCAGCCACATCCCCGTCACTGAATAGTTTAATTCTTGCGCCCGCATCACGGCATTCTTTTATTATGTTTTCATGTCTGGGCCTATCCAACATGGTTACGGTTAAATCCGTAATGCTTTTGTTCAGGGCCTTCGCCGTAATTTTTAAGGTTTCATATATAGGGGCGTCTATATCTATTTTACCTGCTACCTTGGGTCCTACCGCAACCTTATTCATATACATATCCGGTGCATTCAATAAACAGCCCCTTGGGGCCATAGCTACTATAGCAATAGCATTAGACAAGCCCTTGGCCACGGATGTAGTACCGTCCACAGGGTCTACGGCAATGTCCACCTTGATAGACCCTTCTCTGCAGCTTCCAACCACTTCTCCTATGTACAGCATGGGGGCTTTGTCCATTTCCCCTTCTCCTATAACAACCGTACCTTCTATATCCATTGTTTGGAACATTCTGCGCATTCCGTCTACGCCGGCCTGATCGGCAAGTTCCTTATCGCCTCTACCCATATGTTTAGCCGCACCCAGGGCTGCAGCCTCGGTTACCCTGACTAAATTAAGTGCTAAATTTCTATCCAAAAAATACATCCCCCTTCCCCAAAAATGTTTTGGTTACCATCCTCATTATACGTGTTTTTTAATAGTTGCGTCAATAGGGGAGCCGACCGCATGTTCCCAGTCTGCCAAGAATCTCTCTATCCCTATATCGGTTAAAGGGTGATCAACCATTTGTTTCAGAACCTTATATGGAATGGTCGCTATATGTGCACCCGCAATAGCGGCATCCACCACATGAGGATTATGCCTGATACTTGCGGCAATTACTTCTGTATCAATATTGTAGATTTTAAAGATATAAACTATGTCCCTGACCAATTTAATTCCATCATGAGCTATATCATCCAATCTCCCGACAAAAGGACTTACAAAGTCTGCCCCCGCCCTAGCGGCCAATAAGGCTTGGGAAGCGGAAAATACTAAGGTTACATTTGTTTTGATCCCCTCATTACTTAGAACATTTACCGCCTTCAAACCTTCCTCCGTCATGGGTATTTTAATAACAACATTCTTATGAATTTTTGCCAGCTCCCTGGCTTCCTTTACCATTTCATCCGAAATCTCGCCCGTTACCTCCGCACTTATGGGTCCGTCTACCAGCTGTGTTATCTCCATTATTACCTGTTTAAAATCCCTGCCTTCCTTTGCAATAAGCGAAGGATTTGTAGTGACACCGGCCAAAATACCCCATTCGCTTATCTCTCTGATCTCTTCTACATTAGCCGTATCAATGAACAGTTTCATGTTACCCTCTCCCTCATATAATATAATCCAACCGACTATTGTCTGTACACGGGACAAAAACCCTTTCCAAGCCAAACCTTATGATCTAACCCGGCCGACCCGTGCCCCATTACTTATTGTATAAGAAATTATACCACATTATCCATTTATATAATGCAAAAGCGATATTAAATCAATTTTCAATAGAACGAATTTCTTGCATATTGTTTAAAATGCCATTATAATTGATATTAATTATATGCAATTTTTCATAATTATTTAAACTTTCTTAAATGTTTGATTTTCAAATTATATTTTTAGGAAAAATTGCGTTTAAGAGGGGGAAATTGCAGTTAAAAAATATTATTAAAGGGAGTGAAAACATGGTAAGTCTAGATGAAAAACAGGGAAGAGATCAATGGATTTCTAAATTTGGGTTCATTATGGCAGTTGCAGGTTCTCAAATCGGGTTAGGAAACCTTTGGAAATTCCCATATTTAGCCGGTTCTAACGGTGGTGGAGCATTTGTTTTTGTATATTTAATTATTGTACTTTTAGTAGGCTTCACATTGACATTAGGTGAAATGCTGATAGGTAGACATACGCAGTTAGGCGCCGTGGGTGCATATAAAAAACTTAGCAAGAGGTGGACCTGGTTGGGAGGCCTCGGTGTATTAGCCGGATTTTTAATTCTTTCTTTTTATAGTGTCGTAGGCGGTTGGATAATTAACTATATGGTAAAATCAATTACCGGGGCACTGGGTACCGCTGATTTTGGCGGATTTATTACTAGTCCTGCCTCACCTATTGTTTACCACGCAATTTTTATGTTTGCTACTTTGTCAATAGTTATAGGCGGTATCAGCGGTGGAATTGAAAAAGCCTCCAAAGTGTTGATGCCTGCTCTGTTTGTTATGACCCTTATAGTTATGGTACGTTCGCTCACACTTGAAGGGGCTATGGAAGGAGTTAGGTTTTTATTAACACCGGATTTTTCCGCCATTGACGGTTCTGTTATATTGGCGGCTTTAGGTCAGGTGTTCTTCTCCTTAAGCCTCGGTATGGGCTGTATAATCACTTATGGAAGTTACCTGAGCAAGGATGAAGATATAGTAAAGGATTCTCTGGTGGCGCCATTGCTCGACACTGCCATGGCTATACTTGCGGGTTTAACAATTTTGCCGGCAGTTTTTGCATTCGGGTTTGATCCTACCGAAGGTCCGGGCCTTCTATTTGTTACATTACCGTCGGTATTTGCTAAAATGCCTATGGGCAGTATTTTTGCATTTATATTTTTTACCTTAGTTTTCTTTGCGGCTTTGACATCCGCTATTTCACTACTGGAAGCAACCGTAGCTTATATGGTAGACGAATTTAAATGGAGTCGTAAAAGAGCAACCATTGCCATGTCGGTTATGATCTTCCTACTCGGGGCCGCCGCTTCACTGGGCCTTGGAATATGGGATCATATTACAGTACTGCCCAAAAAAGACATATTCGATTCTCTGGATTTTACGGCCAGTAACATCCTACTTCCATTAGGCGGGATGTTCATGAGTATCTTTATAGGGTGGTTCTGGGGTCTCGATAAAGCCCTTGAAGAAATCTCCAACGAGGGTAAATATGTATTTAAATTGGCTCCTGTCTGGGCCTTCCTGATAAAATATGTGGCTCCCATAGCTATTGCAGCCGTGTTCCTAGAGTCCTCAGGATTGTTAAGGGTAATTAAGGGTTTGTTTTAGAGGAGTAGGATTTAGTTAATTTCAAAGAATATAAAATAAACAGCACAATAAAAAACATCCTCGGAATAATTGATATGTTTTCCCCTTTACAAACAGTTAAGATAATGAAAACTGTTTGTAAAGGGGATATCAAAATCCGGGATGTTTTTTTATGGATAACCCTGTTTAAAGGGTTGTCCACCTATAATTGTTCATGATTTTTAAGAACTACCTATTATATATTCTGTAGATAATAGTAGCTGCTTCCGCTCTTGTTACATTTCCTAGTGGGTTTAATAGCCCATCACTTCCCACCAACAATTTTTCCGCAACCACAGGTACTACGTATTCTAATGCCCAAGCCGGGATTTCTTGTGCATCTTTAAACTCCATAAGAACTGCCGAACTTATATTTTTATCTAATTTCAGGGCATTTGTAATCGTTGTAGCCATTTCCGCCCTATTGATAAATTGTTCCGGTTTAAATGTGCTATCTCCATACCCCTCAATAATGCCTTGTTGCCTTGCTGTTTCAATATAGTCTTTTGCCCAATGATCGGCACCTACATCTTTAAAGCTTCCTTTGTCTGCAACTATATCCAATTCCAAAGCCTCTACAAGAAGTTTTGCAAATTGTGCTCTGGTCAACTGATCTTGCGGTCTGTATGTACCATCTTCAAATCCGTCTATTACATGTTTGGCAACCATAGATTTTACATAATCCCTTGACCAGTGATCTTCTATATCGCTAAAGCTCTTATCATACTCTACTACCGCAAATTTACTATAATGATCTATTGACATAATAATCTTGTTGTCCTTAATTTTACCGCCGACAAATTCTAATGTGCCTGTTTCTTCATTGATATAGAATACAGCCAACAAATCCGGGTTCCCGTCTTTTGCTTCTATTTCGATTGAAATCCTAATCTTGGAACCAAATTTGTTAATCTGATCAATTTCTTTTCCGTCTTTATCCTTAATAGATATACTTAATTGAATTACCTTAGCCGTTTTAGCCGCATATTCATCGGTGAAAAGCTGCTCTGCTTCTTCAACAGAAACAATTTCGGAATTAAATTCTACCTGTGCATCCTCCGCTACATCTTTCAGTGCGGCCCGTAAAGCCTCTGCCGGAACTTCGTAGGACAATGATTTGGATTCAATCACCAATTCAACATTGTTTTCAACAAGCTGTGTCATCGCATCCTTTTGTACCGATACTTCCATGGCCGCTGTCTTTACATCATCAAGTTTAATTGTTACTACAGGTTTAGCTGTCGGGGTTTCTTTGATTGCTTTTACCAGTTCTTCTACAGCAGCCTTAACACTTTGGGATTTAACCGCTACTATTGACTGGCCTTTATCTCCGTCTTTCACTTCCACCGCGTCTTTACCTAATTCTACCCCTATTTTTTCGTCTTCTTTTCCGGGCTGTTCCTCGCCTGATGGAGTTTCTGATTTGTCACCACCGCCGGGTTTGTCACCGCCGGAATCGTCTCCACCGGGGCCCCCGCCTGACGGTTTAGATGAGTATTCCTCGAAAAACCTGTAGCCTTTTAATAAATCTATTAAACTATTTTTATAATCAGATTGGAATTCTCCATCATTCAAAATATATTTGAGAACTTCCTGTGCAGTATCCAATCCTTCATCTATTTTGTCACCGTTTTCGGATGCTTCCGGAAACATTTTACTTAAATAATTTTTTAATGTGCCCTCATTTTTATAACCGGAGAAATTAACTGTAAACTTTCCGGTGTATGTATCATACCTTACTACTTTGGGTTTAGTAATTATTTTTTTTATCACTTCATAAGCAAAATCTGAATTCGATTTTGAACCCCTAATTGTTTGAAATCTGTCAACTAAGTCATTTCCTATTATTTCTATGACCTCTGATTTTCTTGCTCCCATATCGTCCAAATCTGCGGAATTCAATCCTCTTACAAAATTCATAAGGGATTTTACCATATCCTTGGTCAACCCATCTGAACCCAGTCCCGATTTTAATTGCTCATAATCTTCTATTCTGGTCTGCAATTCATCTATTTTCCCTGGAGTCAAATAATGATCAAAAATATCTAACGCTAAGATTCCCCCAGATATTATCTTTCCTTTCCCTCCTACCAATTCTAACACCTCAGAAGGACTTTTCGATCCTTCCGCATAAACAAATCCACTGAACATGGATAAAATTATTGCCAACATCAAAATAATTGATATTTTTTTCTTCATATTTAATCCCCCTTTTTATTTTGATTCTTTCCTTTTCCTTCGCATTTCAATTTTTATTTCTCTTCCCCACCTCCTTATAATTAGCAGCATCCCTGTTTAACTTCAATTTATTTAATTATGAATCATATATCAATTCTCTAAAAAATCATAAAGCCTTTTTAATATGACAACGGCCTCTGCTCTTGTGGCGTTATCCTCTGGCGCTAATCTTTTCCCGTCCTTACCTTGAATTATTCTGTTTTTAACTGCCAACGCCATGCCTACCTCTGCCCAATCCGATATCTGTGCACCATCCTCATACATTTGTATCATCTCTTTTACCTGTAAAGGCAGCAATATTTCCATATTATCTGTCAATTCCATTATACGCGCAACCATTACCGCCATTTCCTGTCTTGTAATAAGATCATTCGGGGAAAATGTTTCTACGTCCCTTCCCTCTATTATTCCATATTTAAAAGCAATCTGTATATACTCATAGTACCATTCATCTTTATCTACATCTTTAAAATTTCTGTCGGCGGTTGCTATGTCATTATCCAATTCCAGCAACGCCACCACTGTTTTGGCGAATTCTGCCCTGGTAACGGAATCGCCCGGTGCAAATATGCCTTCCGATTTGCCCTGAATCACTCCACGATCGGCCATAAAATTAATTGCATCTTGAGCCTCTTGCCATAAAAATGAAATATCTGCAAAATCTACCTTGGTTATGGATTCTTCTGTTTCTTCCTGCTTTTCTTCCGGATCTTTTGCTTCCTCAGGTTTATCTTCTTTTTTATCATCTTCTTCCGGCCGGGTAACGGGAGATTCTTCATCCTCTGTAGATGAACCCCCGCTATTTGATATGGCATCATTTATTTTGTTTTTTATACTTTCTATGTCTGAATCACTCATATTGTTAATACTTTCTATAACGTCTCCATATCTGTTTTCTATTTTTGTTTTTTGTTCCGGCGTAAGCCCTCCGTTATTATATAAAAACCTCAATGTGCTTTTATTTATATAGTCTTTATATTCAACCATTGTGTTATAAAAGCCGTCATCTCCCTGAGCTTTCTTCTCCATTACCTTAGCAATTATTTCGTCCATAATCGCATCATAAAAATTACTTGCTTCTACTTCTACTGCAGAAAATGTTAAACTTGAAACCAATATTATACCACCTAATAATAGCACAAGAATTTTTTTCAATTTATACTCCCACCTTAAGTTTCTGACCTTGTTATTTTTTTCATCTGTTACTTATGTGTTTTTACCAATAATTGTTTCGGAATATTTCCTTACTCTTTCAACGCTATCTATGAGATATGGTGTCAATTCCAGTACCTTTGCGAACATCTGTTCAATAGCTGTCGGAATGTATTCATGGGAAATGTCATTTCTAATGTACCTGATTTCCTTAAAAATTTCTGCCGAGGATATCAGACCCCTTTTTTCTGCTCTGTTAATCCTATCAATTACACTACCGGGCCTTTCCAGTTCCATAATATCGATTAATCTGAATATCTTCTGTATCAGCATATCGCTGATTCTGGCAAAACGACTGGTAAGAGCCTCGAATTTATCCAGCTCCCCAAAGGTATAATTTTCCCTTATACCAATGTTTCTGCATGTGTTATAAGAATAAGTCAGCATATCATTAGCGTATTCTAACAGTGTTAATTCCTCAGCCAATAACTGTTTTTCATCCCTTCTCATAGCAGTATGCCCTCCTTTAAAGCAATCCTGGCAAACGGATGGGTGGTATCCTCGGTAATAAAAATATCAATTCTTTGTTCACCGATAATATCCCACAATTTATATCTTATTCTTCCCGAATCT
>CAYOQX010000086.1:0-7480 GCA_964406195.1 uncultured Alkaliphilus sp.
TTATATGCTGAGGATTCCGTTTGCTCTGGCCGGAGAAACTATTACTATTACGGGTACGCTTACTAACCTTGAACCGTTAGATCCGTGCGAATGCCCTGAGAATGAGGAAAACAACAATAATGACGGGTAATATATCCAAGGGATCTTTAAAAACACCACAGTTCCTGTCTCGGGGCTGTGGTGTTGTTATTTTTTGCCGGTAAAAAATTTCAAAATATAGGGGGTGAGGACCATAAAGAAGTGCAGCTTTAGAAAGAAACACGGCCTTTCCGGGGCATGTGAGATATTTTACAAACTGCCTTTTCCTTGCTTTTATCCCCCGCAACTGGAAAAAAGAAAAATTATCATATGTAAAAATCTGAAGGTGAAAAAAGTAGAGGATATAATAGTTTACGGTCAAATCACAGATTGTGACAGCGGTGAACCGATAGTGGGAGCTATTGTAAAGGCTTTTGAAGAGGACGGCACCGGAATTTCCCATACCTTCAGCGGTTGTGACGGACTTTATATGCTGAGGATTCCGTTTGCTCTGGCCGGAGAAACTATTACTATTACGGGTGCGCTTACTAACCTTGAACAGTTAGAACCGTGCGAATGTTCCGGGAATAAAGAAAATGATAAAATTGTGTTATCGGTGCAGGAATAGTATAATATATATCTAAAACACAGTAAAACCAATAATGAAGAGGGAGAGATATATGGATTATACAGAGGTTTTAGAAAATGCCAGAAAACTGGTACATGAAAAATGCAAGGTATGCGTTGATTGTAACGGTGTAGCATGCAGGGGGCAGGTGCCCGGTGCAGGGGGGAAAGGCTCAGGAACGGGTTTTATCAGAAACCGTGAGAAAATAAATGATGTGAAGGTTAATTTGGACACAATAGTAACGGAAAAAGAAATAGACACATCTATTGAACTTTTTGGAATGGATTTTAAATATCCGGTATTCGCGGCCCCCGTAAGTGCCATAGGTTTAAATTACAGCGAGGCCTTGGATGATTTTGAATACAGCAAAGCGGTTATAAAAGGGTGTAAGGATGCGGGGATAATCGGGTTTACAGGTGACGGTGTAAAAGACGAATTTTACGATTTACCGCTCCGGGCAGTTGGCGATTATGGCGGGCACGGTATACCTACTATTAAACCTTGGAGAAATGAGGAAATAATAGAGAAAATTAAAAAAGCGGAAGAAAAAGGGGCGGTTGCGGTTGCAATGGATATCGATGCGGCAGGATTGGTTACATTAGCCCTGCTCGGGAAACCTGTAGGGACCAAATCGGTTGAAGAACTGAAGGAAATAGTATCATCGACAAAACTGCCTGTGATTTTAAAAGGAATTATGACTGTGGAAGGGGCAAAAAAGGCTTTGGAAGCGGGGGCATATGGTATTGTGGTATCAAATCACGGGGGCAGGGTGCTGGACCATACCCCGGCAACAATTGAGGTTCTGCCTGCCATTGCCGAGGCAGTGCAGGGTAAAATGAAAATCTTTATAGACGGGGGTTTTAGGACAGGGCTGGATGTATTCAAGGGTTTGGCTCTGGGAGCGGATGCCGTACTTATTTGCCGTCCGTATATAGTAGCTGCCTACGGCGGCGGTGCCGAAGGGGTAAAAATTTACACTGAAAAATTGGGCAGTGAACTGAAAGAAACAATGATTATGACAGGGTGTCATAAACTGGAAGACATCAACAAGGATAAAATATATATCACTGATTAGGTGTGAAATAAAAAGGTCGTACTGTATTTTGCAGTACGACTTTTTACTCCGGGTGTTTCGGGATGCGGACATTTCATTTGTACTTCGTCGGAATCAGGCGAAAGTTCCGGTCTCTATATTTTTACAATGATTCTTCGCGCATAGCCAACCAGCCGAACCAAATGTTCAGGAATATCAACCCGCCCCAACCTAAACGACTCTGCATTTTTCGCTGCTGTTTCGGAAGTGTTAACTTGTCCAAACCGGGCCAACGAACATGCAGATATCCATCCGGTGTATCGGATAAGAGTTTTTCATCCGTTTCGATTGCCAATGTAATTCCGTTTAAGGGTCCTTTTCTCATAACCTTTATGTTGGCAGGTGCCTTCGGATGAATTTCTTTACCGTTTTTTAAAATCCTTGCCCAGCCCCAAACTACTATATCCGGTTCCACCTCGGGTAATCTGTCCGTGCCGATATTGGTTTTTCCGTGCATTTTTTGATTGTAACCGACACCGAACCAGGTAGGCTGCCTTCCGTGGCCCAACATAGGTTCGGTTATACTTATTTCATAGTCGGAATCCGAGGTGGAAAATCGGGCATCGACCGATACCTTATCGATATTTTGGAGCGGCGACTGCCTGTCTCCCACGTCCACAACATCTATCAAAATCGTTCCTTCAATAGGTTCGGTACTGTCCATATTATACGGGTCGGATCCTGTAACAATCATTCCTTCACCCGAGGCGGAGGCACTTGCAGGCAGCCCTGTACTCTTGGCAAAGATTACCCCCTGTGTGGCAAGTATCATTAAAAACAGAATCGGTATTATACGGCGTATCATGACGGTTTCACCTCCGACGGCATAAATCCTCTCACAATGAGTAATCCCACTATAGATGATATGAGGGCACCCGGGAATATCTTAAACCACAGCTCATCATGGCTCAGGAAAAATGGAAACTTGTTCGGAAGTCCCAATGCACCCAGGTACATATTAAATGCCAACCACAGCAGACTGAGTACCAGAGCCCCTGAAAGCAACCCCTTTGTATCGTAACCTACATAACTGCTCCACAAAAATAAAAAAACATAGGTTAGTACAAACCTGTGGAGCAGGAATGTAAAGCCGGCAAAATATCCGAGGAAAAATCCCTGGGTTATCAGCCCGTCCAAAGCGATAACAACAACCGCGGTTATAAAGGCAAAAAATGCAATCCTTTTCGGCGGGATATCCTTTATTGCCTCCTTTAAACGATTGCGCCTTCGCCAAATCCACAGTGCAAGGAAAAAGGCGGAAAGATAAGTGAGATAATGTATCGGGAGTCCGGATGTCCAAATCTCAAAACGGGAAAGCCACTGGGGTTCCCGCGGAAGCCCTACAGGTGAAAGAAACTGATAATATATCTCCAACGCAAACACCTGGGCCACCATCAGCACAGGACCCTGCCACAGGCCGATGCCCAGGATTGCGGTTCCCGTACTTACTATTGTGGCTATCAGGAAACCGTCTACAAACCAATAGGACCAAAAAGGATCATTTTGCCAGAACAACCCGTGTCCAACAGCGGCATCAAAAAACATCGCAAGGAGCGCTGTTAAAATGCCGAATTTAATCGTATCATTTGAAGTTTGATCCATAAAATCAACCCCTTCCTAAAAAATTTGGTATTATTATCCCCTAATAAATAGATAATTATCCTCAAATAAACAGGCAGTTATATCGCATCACAACTGCTATAAATTGTACAAATCATGCGGTGATTGGGCGGATATGGAAATACACACAGGATTTTTACAGAATTGTTTGTTATAATTTTTGTAACGTTTCCGCAGAAATTGCGACTAATTATATGAAAGGGGGATTTTGATGAAAAGAATTGAGGAAATGTACATACTTTATAGACAAGACCTTTATAGATATATATTCCATCTCACCAACAATCCCGACCTTTCAGAAGACCTGTTGTCAGAAACCTTTGTAAATGCAATCACATCCATAAAAAATTTCAAGGGACAATCCTCGGTGAAAACCTGGTTGTATTCTATAGCCAGACACCTATGGCTGCAGAGAATCAGAAGGGAGAAACGAACTGTTGAATATAATGACCTTTTAGGTTTGTATCTATCGGATTCTATGGATGAAAAGCTGATTACAAAGGAGACTGCTGACAGGATAAAAAATTTGTTGTCGGAAAAAGATAAGCGGACACAAAAAATAGTAAATATGAGGATAGAGGGCTACAGCTTTGCGGAAATTGCGGGGAGGGTAAATATATCGGAAGGTTCGGCAAGGGTTATTAATTTCAGGGCCAAAAAGTGGATTAAAAATATTTTAGATGAGGAGGGATTGGGTTGAAACTGCCTTGCGGTGTAATATTGGATCTAATACCGTTGGTAAAAGACGGTGTTGCAAGTGAGGAAAGTGAAAACATTGTGAAGGAACATATTAAAACCTGCGATAGCTGTAAAAATGAATTTGAAATGTTTGAATCTGTCCATATACAGCAGCAATTCATAAAAGATGAAAAAATATTATCTGCCATAAAACGAAGTATCTTTATAACCCGGATAGCGGTTCTTGTAGTAGGAGCTGTTATAGGTATAGGACTTACAGGCACAATGGGCATGTTCTACAATTTTATGATAATGCCTGTAATCGGAATTATCTCATTTATAACACTGAAAGGAAAATCCTACATAACATTGATTTCAATTTTTGTTTTAACCTATTTGTGGCAGATAATAACTCTCATAATAGAAACAAAAGGTGAAATCGGTTGGTGGATTTTGCAGACGGGTTTGGCGGTTTATAGTCTAATATACACAGGGTTGGTGGCATTGGGAATAGTTATTGCAATGCTTTTGGGCTTTGCATTTAAAAAGGAGGACAAATAATATGAAAAACAAGGTATTGAAGATACTTGCCGCCGCAATAGCCATAGCACTGATTTGCGGGATACTTATTGTTACAAATGCTTTTGTGGGGAACCCGATATCGGGCAAAATAGCGGAAAAGGCCGTTAAAAACTATGTGGATGAAAAATATTCATTCCTCGACCTTGAATTAGAGAAACCCTTTTATAATTTTAAAGACGGGTCTTATATTGTAAGGGCCGAATCTAAAACAAGTGTGGATACCAAATTCAGTATAAATTACAGGGATGGAGAGGTATATTATGACAGCTACGAATTTGATGTCTTGGATATGCATAATACGCTGCGAAGATTGGAAGATGAGTATACACACATTGTAAAACAAATTTTGGAGGATGAATTGGGATATAAGGACGACAGTACCAGGGTGATGTACGGCAAGGACGATTATGAAAGTGCCGGATATAAAGACATTTTGAAATTAGATATGGAATTTGACAGGTCGTTGCCTCTTAATCCGGAAGTCAGTCTATCATTAAAAGGAATAGAGGACGTTTCATTAGAAAATATAAGTAAAATTTTAATTGCTTCACATGAAACATTTTTAAATAATGAATGTTATTTTAAAAAATACGGAATGTATGTCGGGGATACTGGAACCATTGCAACGGTATATGGGGTTACTCCGGAAAATATTGAAAGCGGGGAACTTTTGACTCTGCTCCAACAGGCTAAGGATTGTAAAGATGATGTTATAACCGGAAAAGACGGGGACAAGGTGGAGCATGATAACGAAATAATGGTGTTCATTAAAACGGCTGATTAGCAGGTGGCAGCACGTGAGCGGGGCGCAGGCAGTAAGATATGCGATATTTTGCAATTGTCCAACAATTGTTTTATTGGATATAAGCTACAGTTTAGGGGTTATACCGGAGACAGGCAGGTGGTATTATGAATATAGGTAAAAATAAATTTGATATCCAGGGGGAATAGTATGGATAAATCCAATAATATAGGATTAATGGATAAGGACAAATTGCTTGAGATTTTTGACTATATTAATGAACGGCTGAAGGATAACCAGCTGCAATTGGAGATAACAGTTTATGGTGATTCTATTATGACTATGGTTTATGATAATAGGCCTGCCACTAAAGATGTAGATTGTGTATTTAGTGAAACCAATATAAAACTGCTGGACAATATATTAGACCTTACTAAATTTACTTTTAATCTTTCTGATGATTGGATAAATGAAGAAATTAAGGAGCCGTTAAAGTTCTTTTTAAAAGAAGATAAAGAAACATATAAAGCATATTCTAATCTAAAAATATTAAAACCTAAAGCTGAACAATTGCTGGCAATGAAGGTATTGGCTGCAAGGCCGGAACCGGCTAAAGACTTTATAGATGCTTACATATTGTGCAAAGATTTGAATATTACTGCCAGAACAGAATTGTTAGATATAGTTTCAGACTACATACCCCTGACACTTTTGGGAGAAAGACAAATAAATTTTATAAAATATTTAGGGGAGGATTTAGGATATGATTGGCAATAGGTACTTAAAGGATTTATTTGAATATCCGGACGAAGATACAAGTATAAATCAATTACTGGAGTTATTAAAATCTAAAGATGTGGATTTTATAAACAGTCTATATAATCCAATAGATATAGATAACTGTAATGATGGAGAACTAAAGTATTTAATCAAAGTATCAGCCTTAATAGACTATTATTTGCAATTGCATGATATAGAGGTTCCCGACTGGTTAAGAGATGAAAGATTAAGATTCGAAAAACCCTACTTTCATCCCAAAAGAATAAGTGATTTTGAAAAGGTAAAGCTTCAATATACTAATCCCGCTCCCTTTAAGGCAAGAAATGTTTATTTCGATTTGTATGGTATTGAAAGAATTTAAATTAATTTAAATATAATATTAAAGCAGTAGATTATTTCCATAATAGGTCTACTGTTTTAATTTTATGGAACTATATCTGTTCTTTCTAGGGTAATAATGCTGGCACCGCATACCAACAACTGATTTATTATATGATTTTAACTACCTGATGGTTCATTCCGAATAAAAATAGCAACACCGCAGCTCCTATACCAAGAACTGCGGTGTTGTTAATGCTATTTAAATTATCTATACGTTACCATTAAAGATGTTTTACCACCTGAACATCAGTCTGTCTAACATGGTTGGGGAGGGCATTGACATGGCGTTGGTGTATCAGGACAGTTTGAACATGAAGCTGCAATGGTGACTGTCTGACCTTCATACCCGAATTCAGCCGGGATTCTCAGCATATAGAGCCCGTTACAACCGCTGAAGGTATGACAAATCCCTGCTCCATTTTCATCAAATGCCTTTACAACAGCTCCTACAACAGGATCTCCGGTGTTTTGTTTTTCCATCGGTCATTACATTTAGTTTTGATGCAATAAGAATAGTGGTGCGCTAGGAACCGTCCCTACTGCACTAGATGAGGGGTGCACTAGGAACCGTCCCTACTGCACCCTAGGAACCGTCCCTACTGCATTATTCTGCTTAACATTTATATTCTATACTTAATATTATATAAATGAATAAGAAAATTTTATGGGGGGATAAAAATGGAGCTTCTTTATTTTAATCAGGATATTACGGCTTATACTGCAAAACCGGGTGCGGTGACGGCCTCGGGAATGGTTCCGGAAGTGGGATATGTTGCTGTTCATCCCGCTGTGTGGGGGATGAACCAGTGGAATAATCCTGTTATTCCTTTTTTCAGACAAAACAAAAAAGCAATTAGTAAGATCTTCTTTTACTATTTCATCCTGAAAAGCAGGTTTCTCCAGCTTAACCTCATGGAGCAGTCTTGTTGCTAATTTATTGAATTCTTGTTGTGATATG
>CAYOQX010000087.1:0-1070 GCA_964406195.1 uncultured Alkaliphilus sp.
AAGATTTAAAAAAGGTAGAATATATGGCAGATAAAATTGGGGAAGAATATGAGGGAATTATTTCAGGAATTACTTCTTTTGGTATATTTGTGGAATTGGAAAATACAATCGAAGGATTAATTCCCCTGAGTTACTTATTTGATGATTACTATATTTATGATAGCGAAAAACATATGTTGACGGGGGAAATGTTGAAAAAAACATATAGAATAGGGGATGCCATAGGGGTAAAGGTAAATAAAGTTGATATGGTACAAAGGGAAATAGATTTTGCTGTTAATTAATTTGTTTGAATATAATATAAAAGACGTCTGAAAGAAAAAAGCAATATTCTCTCTGTTTGATAAGAGAATATTGCTTTTAGTTTGCTTAACAATATATTGTTCTTACATTGCTGTTTTAATTGGTTGTTGCCTAATAAAGAAAACTGATTAAATTAAATGCATTCATGACCGGCAGCATTATTACAGAAATTGTTGCCATCATTTTAATCATGATATCTTGGTTAGGACCAACAACATCCTTATATCCGTCACCGACAGTGTCTCCAATAACACTGGCATTGTGAATTTCGTGGTATCGTTCCTCACCGTGCTTTTCTGTCAATTCGGTTTCCATGGATTCAATATATTTCTTTGCGTTATCCCATGTACCGCCGCTATTTGCTGTTGAGGTTGCCATTACAGTAGCATCCAGAATAGTTCCGAGCAAGAAACCTCCAACAAATACGGGGCCAAAGATAAAACCGCCGATAATAGGAGACAATAGGGAAACAAGTGCAGGTTTTTTCATTTCACCGATGGCACTTCTTGTACAGATATCAATACAGCGATTGTAGTCCGGTTTTTCTTCTCCACTCAAAATCAGTGGATTTTCGCGTACCTGTCTGCGCACTTCTTCTACCATTTGTTCAGCATTACGACATACTGCATTAAGCATTTCACCAGAAAGCCAGTGCATAATACCTACACCCATAAAGGCTCCGCCCAGGGCTAAGTAGTTTAATATGTCGAGCACACCGTCGCTTTCTCCAATATTGGCAAAGGATATCATCATAGCCAATGCTGCGA
>CAYOQX010000087.1:1080-7430 GCA_964406195.1 uncultured Alkaliphilus sp.
CACACCGGAACCGATTGCGAAACCTTTTCCGATAGCTGCCGTGGTGTTTCCCAGGGAATCCAGGCTATCAGTGATGCTGCGTACTTCTCTGCCTAATTGGGACATTTCTGCAATACCGCCGGCATTATCGGAAATAGGGCCATAGGTATCTACTGTAACTGTCGACACAACAAATGAAAGCATACCTACCGCCGATATGGCTGAGCCGTATAATCCGGAGAAATAACTTGAGACAATAACAGCACCGCCTAAAACAATACATGCAGGTAGACAGCTGCGCCATCCGGAGCTTGTCCCGCCGATAATAACCAATGCCGGACCTTCTTCGGCCAGATGAGCAATATTCCTTGTTTCTTTATATTGATCACTGGTATAAACCTCAGCGACCATGCCGAGTACAATACCCGCAATGATTCCGGTTACAGCACTCAGCCAAGGGGAAATCCAGCCAAATCGGAAATTAACACCTGTATGATCCATATCGTTAAAGAAGAAATAGCTAAGTACTAGAGTGGCACCTGCGATGATTGCCGCAGAACTCCATAAAGAAATATTCAATTCTCTGCCGATTTTATTGCTTGGCTTTCTAAGTAATACATATGCAATCCCCAGTATACAGGCCAAAAGACCTATACCTACAAATGCAAAAGGATATTGCATCATACGGACCATAAGTTCCGTACTGATAGGTGTAGGTGAATTAATGGCTGCGGTATAGATTGTGGTTGGGAGTACTGAGGATGATACTATTGCACTGATTGTACTTTCCAACAGGTCTGAACCCATGCCGTTCACGTCACCAACATTGTCCCCTACACAGTCCGCGATGACCGCCGGATTACGAGGGTCGTCTTCCGGAAATCCCAATTCGGTTTTTCCTACAAGGTCGGCTCCCATATCCGCTCCCTTGGTAAAAATTCCGCCGCCAAGTCGATTAAATACTGCAACTGAAGAACAGCCCAATGAATAACATGCAAGTACCTGAGGGAACAGGACAAACTTCAGGCCAACCGGACTGGTCATTTCAACCAAACTTTCCGGATTAGCAAATTGAAACAGCATTCCTACAACTAAGTATATTAGCAGTATGCCGAACATGGCAAATCCGCCAACCGATAAACCCATTACAGAACCGCCGCGGAAAGCAACATTCAATGCTTTACCCAACGTTGTCGGGTCCTTTCTTTCTACACCAAGTCGAGCTTCATTAACAACACGTTCGTTGTATATGACTGCAGCCCTCATGCCGATTAGGCCGGCAAGTGAACTCATTGCTGCACCAAGAAGGAATGTTACTCCTGCCCAGGGTGTAAAAATTATACCGAATAGTATCGATAT
This sequence comes from uncultured Alkaliphilus sp., assembly GCA_964406195.1. Taxonomy (GTDB): domain Bacteria; phylum Bacillota; class Clostridia; order Peptostreptococcales; family Natronincolaceae; genus JAAZJW01. The sequence continues at coordinate 2,419 of CAYOQX010000087.1, forward strand.
CCCAATTATAATCGGGATACTGATTGAAAACTGTCTTTCCAAAAATGCAATTGCGCCTTCTCTAATTGATTTTGCGATATCTTGCATTGTCGGAGTACCGTGTGCCATTTTGGTTCCCTTGCGAAAATTATAATATGCAAATATCAGGGAAAGAATAGCACCCAGTCCTACAAGATAAATCATAACAAGTAACATAAACCAACCTCCAATACTGACAATATTTTTTTTCCAACTAATCATATAGTATAACAGTAACATGGTCAAAAAGCAATAGCACCCTTCTGCAAACCCTTGCATAGGCTAAACTAGGTAAATTAAATGTTTCATTGTCTATCTAGCAGAGATAATTGGATAAAAGGCAGCTCGTATTTTGTATCACTCCATTGCAACGATTTCTAATTTTTTTACGCCTTCGACAATTTCTATTTCACAAATTATATCTTCTATTTTTTTGTAGGTATGGGTAGCATCAAATACCATACTTACATTGGCAACATTATTTACAGGTGATTCCTGATTAATGGTAAGGATGTTACAATTATTGCGGGATATTATTTGGAGTACTTCGGATAGTACACCGGTCGTATGGCTAAGCAGAAAAGACAACGTAACTTTTCTGCCGACGGATCCGTTTATTAGTGGATGAACATAATCTCTATATTTGTAAAAAGCACTTCTACTGATTCCAACCTTTTTTACAGCCTCAGTAATGCTTTTAACTTTCTCCTTTTTTAAAAGTTCCTTAGCTTCAACAACTTTTTCAAATATATCGGGTAAAATTTTTTTATTTATTATTAAAAAACTACTGTTTTTCATCTATCTTTTTACCCCCTTTTGATGGTTGCTCCATTAACCTCCACGCAAAGTTTTTTAAACTCCCAATGACCCTTGAGATTTTTCACCATATCCGCAATAGCGGGTCCTATTACGGTATCATCTTTATCGGCAATGGCTATTATTGTAGGGCCGGCACCGCTTAGAAAGGCTCCTTTTATTTGCAATTCATTGAGCTTCTCTATTATAGTATCGTATTCACGAATTAATGACCCCCTGTATTTTTGATGCAGTTTGTCCTGAATGGAAATATTCAGTAAATCCGAATTACCATTAACCAGAGAAGCTATCATCAATGCAACACGGCCAACATTAAAGACTGCATCCTCGAAGGGAATCTGTTTTGGAAGAATCGACCTTGATTCCGAGGTTGAAAGTGTAAAGTTAGGTATTAAGGCATAAAAATTCAAATTGTTACCCACAGGTATTTTGCTAAAGTACACCTTATTATTATCGTAGACCGATACGGTCATCCCACCAAATAGTGCAGGTGTTATATTATCGGGATGTCCTTCTATACGTGTAGCGATTTCGAGTATATCCAAATCGGTTAATTTACCGTCGGCTATCTTATTGGCACCCATTACACCGGCCAATATGCAGGCAGCACTACTGCCCAAGCCCCTGGATATCGGTATATTATTCTTTATGGTGATTTTCATACCTTTATGTCTGTACCCTATTTGATTAAATGTTTCCAACATGGATTTATATATTAAATTATTTTTATTTTGATACTCGGATTGACAACCTTTAATTATTAGGCCTTTGTCTATTTCTTCGAATATAATATTTGCATATAGATTCAGGGCCATTCCCAAGCAATCGAAACCCGGCCCTATGTTTGCAGTAGTTGCAGGGACTGTTATTTTTATCATTATATATCACCTAAATTCCCAAAATATTTTTAATCACTGTTTTAATATCGCTTTTTTTGCATAATGTATCATGCAAAATCGGTTTTGTTTCAAGGCTGTGTATAGGTGCCGGTATCTGTGTATCAGTTCTGTCTGAAAGTAATCCGATTAGTTCAAAATCAGTAATATTTTCTGTACCTATTTTTAATGCATCACATACACTTCTGGTAAATTTATATGGACTTGCGGTAGAAGCTATTACTGTTTTAGTGTTGTCCCCTGTAGTATCAAGATAATTTTTATATACGGAGTATGCAACAGCTGTGTGAGTGTCTATTACATAGTTGCTTTCATTATAAACATTCTCTATAGCCTTTAACGTTTCATTTTCAGTTGCATAGCCCCCATAAAAAAATTCCATTTTACGCTTTAGTTTATCCGGTATTTGATAGTGTCCTGTTTTGTTCAGGTCATTCATCATATTATTTACAAACATTGCATCATTGCCGCTCATATCGTACAGAAGTCTCTCAAGATTGCTGGAAATTATAATATCCATGGATGGGGATATAGTTGGTTTAAGGGTCCTTCTTCTATCATATGTTCCGGTTTCAAAAAAGTCATAAAGAATATTATTTTCGTTTGAAGCACAGATCAATCTATTTACCGGTAATCCCATTTTTGTACAATAGTAGGCTGCTAATATATTTCCAAAATTGCCTGTCGGTACAACTATGTTTATTTTTTCACTCGTAGATATAATACCGGGTTTTAACATTTGCAAATAGGCATAGAAATAATATACTGTCTGTGGTATCAGCCTTCCAATATTAATAGAGTTGGCGGAAGATAGGATATAGCCATTGTTCTCGGCAATGTGATTAAATTCCTTATCAGTAAATATTTGCTTGACAGCATTTTGGGCATCATCAAAACAACCTTTTATGGCAATTACATATGTGTTGTTCCCTTCCTGAGTTGTCATTTGTCTTTTTTGAATTTCACTGACACCTTCCGAGGGGTACAGTACAATTATTTTAGCACCTTTGATATCCTTAAATGCTTCAAGTGCCGCTTTTCCCGTGTCACCGGAAGTTGCGGTAAGTATAACTATTTCCTCGGACTTGTTGCTTTTTTTACCGGCCCCTATTAACAAATGCGGTAACAGCGTAAGGGCCATATCTTTAAATGCCAGGGTAGGGCCGTGAAATAGCTCTAAAAAATAAGCACCGGCCTTATTCACCACAGGTGCTATCTGAGGGGTACCAAATTTGTTGTCGTATGCGCTTTTTACATATTCTAAAATTTCTTCTTCGGAGAATTCGGGAAAAAAGTTTTTAATAATCTCACAGGCAAGACTCTTATAATCAAAATTTACCATTTGTTCAAGATTATCAATGTTGTAAAAGTTTGTGGGTACATACAGTCCCCCGTCATCCGCAATGCCTTTGACAAGGGCATCTATAGAAGAAACATTAACATCTTTGCCTCTTGTACTGTTATATTTTATATTGTTCATGCTAATTCCCCCTAAAACCATGATTTGAAATTCTTTTTAAAAAATGTATAATTATTAAGTTGATTCTTGTATACTATATGATATAATGTTTTTCAGGCAAACACAAGTGTTTTTTATTGAAAAACAAAACGAGAGGATGATTGCGATGGTTAAGGTAGGGCTGCTCGGTTTAGGAACAGTGGGGATGGGAGTATATGAAATACTTTCAAACAAAAAATCTATCATAAAAGGACAAACAGGAAAAACAATAGAAGTTTCCGGGGTGTTAGTTGACAATTTAGAAAAGGACAGGGGTCCCTCAATCAATAATAACATATTAACAGATGATCCGTCGGACATACTGGATGATCCCGACATTGATATAGTTGTTGAATTAATAGGTGGAATCGAACCTGCCTATACATATATAGTAAAGGCATTGGAAAATGGCAAGCATGTGGTGACAGCCAATAAGGCCGTTCTATCTTATGATTTGTTGGGTTTAACCGATACGGCGAAAAAAAATAACAGGGGGATACTGTTTGAAGCCAGTGTAGCCGGGGGCATTCCAATAATCAAGCCATTAAAAGAATTAGTGAAACTTAATGAAATAAATGAAATAAAAGGGATATTAAATGGAACAACTAACTTCATTTTGTCTAAAATGATAGAAGAGGGTATAGATTTCAAGAAAGCATTGAGCATAGCCCAAGATGTAGGATTTGCAGAAGCCGACCCTACCGATGATATAGAAGGTTATGATGCAGCAAGAAAAATATCCATATTATCATCCATAGCATTCGGTTACAATGTTGATTTTGAGGATGTTGATTGCAGGGGAATAACCTCTATTTCCGCATTTGATATTGATTTCTTTAAGAAACTCGGTTTGACGATAAAATTAATAGGCAGTGCACGTCTGAATGATTTAGGATTTGATGCTTCGGTAGAACCTGTATTATTAAGCACGGATTCCATCATGGCCAACGTAAATGATGCGTTTAATATTGTGTCGGTAGAAGGAGATGTAGTCGGGAATCTACAATTTTATGGCCAAGGTGCCGGAAAAAACCCAACCGGAAATGCAGTTGTTTCGGACATTATAGATATAGTGAATGGGGAGCTGAACCATATCGATATAGAAAAAAGGGAAAAACCAAATAATATTCCCAGAATATTGGGTAATTATTATTTTAGGATTTCACTGAAAGATCAAACAGAGGTAGATTCTATTTTAGAAGCGGTGGACAATCGTAAATGGAAATATAAAGTTATCAAAGGAAAGCAAAATCTGATTTTAATATTGCAAAAAATAAGCAGACAGGAAATTACAGATCTGATAGAAGATTTGGAGGCACAAAACAGGTCCTGTTATGCCAAAATAGATTCTGAGGGGTTTTGTTTTATTCAAGAACTAAACCTGGAGGATATTGATGAACTAGCAGTATAGCCTGTATTTGTTGATTGGGGGGTGTGTTATGAAAAATATTATTGTTCAAAAATATGGTGGCTCGTCTCTGGAAACCATAGATAAAATTAAAAATGTTGCAAAACGTATTATTAGAACCAAACAGTCAGGAAACTTGCCGATTGTAGTAGTTTCTGCAATGGGGAAGACTACAGACAACCTGATCAAAATGGCTAATGAAATATGTGCAGATCCTGCACCGAGGGAAATGGATATGCTTTTATCGACCGGTGAACAAATATCTATATCTTTATTGGCAATGGCAATTCAATGTATGGGACACAATGCAATTTCACTGACAGGTTCCCAATGTGGTATATTAACGCATAACGGCTACAGTAATGCGCGTATAGAA
>CAYOQX010000088.1:0-7421 GCA_964406195.1 uncultured Alkaliphilus sp.
TATTGGCCGATGGGGAAATAAGCAGAATAGCTAATGATGAAACCGTGCGAGCCCTAAAAATCGCTTTGGAACAATAGCAGGTAAACTATTGTGATCCTGCACAAAAGCTGCTAACCTACGTTTGTTTATCTTTTATAGTGCAAAAAATTAATCGGCAGAAAACATACTGCCGATTTTTTTCATGGCGAATAACACCCAAAATGGTTATTTTATTTAGGATCATCTTCTATCAACCGACTGCCGGTTACTCTTTTGAAACGCTCTGTGTATTCTTCCCTGGTATCTTTATAAGCATCAAGCACCCAGGTCATTTCATGCAAATTATCAATGATAAGTTTAATTAAATTATAGGGAATCGATACAATAACCATGCCCGGAGTGGACACCTTACGGGCTAAATGTCCAAAACACAAACCCGCGGTCAAATAGTTTAGCTTCCCTGTGATATAAGGATAGGCAAATGTCCACGCACAACCAATAACCGGCGTCGTCTTGCTTTCATATATTTCTCCGGTAGAATAGGTGTGAGCCCTAAGTAAAATTTCTGCCTGTCTCACTGTACCGGTAATAACCAGCACATCCGGATCGAAGTTTAATTCGCTTAGCGGTGCAAAAATCATATAATTACAAGTGCCTTTTTTCAAAGTTGGCAATTCGTGGTAAATGCGCCTGTTAGCTCTTGCCTCCTGAAATATGTCCAGCCCTTCCTTGGTGCCTATCATGCCTGCATTGCTTGATGGATCATCGGTAGCTATACCCAAAAACAGTGCCTCTGCACAAATATAGCTGGCATTGTCGACATAAAAGGCACCTTTTTGGGCTTCTTCAGGCATAAGACAAACAGCAATTTTTTTGTCGAGCCTTTTAATCCCCTCCGGTTTCTCGAACAAAAATTTAACTCCTACCGGCTGATCTTCCAACTCCAAATCTTTCAAAATAGATAAATCCGTCCTTAGCGGGCTGATCTCTCCACTGTATTTAAGCATAGCTTTACCTCCTCATTATTAAAGAAATACATGATCCATAAACAAAAGATATTTAAAATTTCGGAAATAAACAAAGTATTTTTTCCCAGTGAAAAAATGTTCTATCACTTATGCATTTTCAGATTACCACAATTGTGTTATTTTTGTCAACAAATACTTCTCCGAGAAAAAAACGGCGGAAACCGGCTTGACAAACATTGACAGTGCCGGATAGAATATTTACTAAGTAAAGATACTTAGGATTGTTCATAATTATTTTGTATGTCGTGTGGACTAAATCATGGTTTTTTTGCATCACTTAAAGAAAACAAAATTAAAATTTAAATGCTTGAACGGAGGAATTGCAAATGGATAAGAAGCTTCTTGAAAAAAAGATTGTAGAAACAAGAATACCCGAAGAAAGAATCGATCCCGGACTGAGGCCCTTTGCTGCTAAATTTCCAGCCATGCCTTTTAGCCGCGAAATGATAGGGGAGGCCGGCGGCACACCACCGATGGTTATGGAACCGGCAGTTTCTACGGAAACAGTAACCGTAACTGAAAAACACGTTCCTGGCCCGAAAGGAGCCCCTGATGTACATGTGAGGGTCTTCAGTCCGGTTAAAAGAAAAGGACTCATTGGTGGATTATTATGGATCCATGGCGGCGGTTATGTATACGAGCTGATGGAAATGGATGATTCCCGCTGCATGCGCTTTGCTTTGGAATCGAACTGTGTAGTGGTATCTGTCGATTACCGGGTAGCGCCCAAACATCCGTATCCGGCACCCCTTGAAGATTGTTATGCAGTTTTGGAATGGTTTTCTGAAAATGCTGAAGAACTGGGAGTAGATAAAAAACGAATTGCAGTTGCAGGTGGAAGCGCTGGAGGGGGTTTAACCGCGGCAGTATGTTTGTTGGCCAGGGATCGCAAAGGTCCCGAAATAACCTTTCAAATACTTCTTTCTCCGATGATCGATGACCGGCATATAACTCCCTCCAGCACCGAATTTACGGACTTAAGGTTTTGGAATTTTCAGGGCAATATTATCTGCTGGGATGCATATTTAGGCGATATTCCCGATGATGAGGTTCCAATCTACGCAGCACCTTCCCGGGCCAAGGACTTATCAGGCCTTCCCCCGGCCTACATCCTTGTCGGAGAACTGGAAATATTTCGCGATGAGTCCATAGATTATACCGCCAGGCTGGCCCGGGCCGGAGTTACCACCGAATTTCATATCTTCCCCGGCTGTTTCCATGGATTTGAAGTGCTAGCCGATGGGGAGATCAGTAGAATGGCTAATGACGAAGTCGTCCGTGTTATAAAAACAGCGTTGGAAAAGAAGTAGTATCCTTATACTATAGCGCCTTAATTATTCTAAGTTTTTACCGCTTTAAAACCCGCCAATCCATGTTTAGACGTTTTGAGCGTAGCGAATTACAGCCCCTTCGCTACGCTCATGTTTACGATCATAGTGGGTGATAGCTTCAATCAGCAAAAAATTTTCCCGCCTGTAATTTTTCATATAGTCCATTTGCCGACATTTACGTAAAAAAATCCCGGGGCATTTTGTTTTACTTCTTCCCCGGAGGCTTTTTAATGCTGGCGCAAAATTATTTACAGAAAGCCTGGCCACAACATCGATTTTTGGCAGGTTTTATTGCGGTTATCCTTTTTCGATACGAAAACTTAAACTGAACCTGCATAACTTATATATTGCAATATTAATATATTGAACTATTGTAATGATTATGCTATAGTAATATTTAATGTAACTACTAAAAAGTTTTTATTAGCCAAAAGGTGGATCATTATGGAGTATATTTTTTTGTTTTTGGAAGGTATTATCACGTTTATATCACCTTGTCTTTTACCAATGCTACCCGTATACGTATCCTATTTTGCAGCAAGCGAAACAAACAAAAGCCATACTGTCACGAATTCTATCGGTTTTGTTTCCGGCTTTACCATCATATTTGTTATCATGGGCGCTTTTGCCGGGACCTTCGGTAGACTGATAAGTGATTACAGGCTGCTTTTTAATATTGTCACCGGAACAATTGTAATTGCGTTCGGTCTTAATTTTTTGGGGGTTTTGAACATCGAATTTATTAACCGCATCGGAGGCAAGCGCATGAAGGTTGAAAATCTTAGTTTTTTTTCTTCCCTGCTTTTCGGAATTGTTTTTTCCCTTAGTTGGACGCCGTGCGTCGGTGCTTTCCTAGCTTCTGCATTGTTGATAGCCTCCCTGAAAGGAACATTACTGAAGGGAATTTCCATGCTCCTGGCTTTTTCTTTAGGGCTGGGGATCCCTTTTATCATAAGCGCATTACTCATCGATCAATTAAAAGGTACATTAGATTTTATCAAGAAAAATTATAAAACCATCAATCTTATATCCGGTAGCTTGCTCGTTTTCATCGGGGTACTAATGGTTACCGGATACATGGGTTATTTTCTCTCACTTTTAACCTTTTAGGAGGGGTATAAAATGAACAAAAAAACTAAAACAACAGCATACCTTATTGCATTTATCTTGTTTGTTGCCGTAGCCGTTTTATTATATAACACATTTGGCAAAAGGCTGGCACCGCAAGATCATAGCAGCGTCAGCCCCAACAAAGAAGAAACATCTCCAATCGAGCAGGATGAAGATAAGGAAAAAACTAAAGCGCCGGACTTTACTGTTTATGACGCTGATGGAAACACTGTAAAGCTGTCAGAACTGTTCGGCAAGCCAATTGTACTTAACTTTTGGGCAAGCTGGTGCCCTCCATGTAAAGCGGAAATGCCCGAATTTAATAGGGCCTATGAGGAAAATGGAGAGGATATTATATTTATGATGGTAGATCTTGTGGATGGAAAACGTGAAACAAAAGAAACAGGTGGAAAATATATCGAGGAAAAAGGCTTTTCGTTTCCCGTGTATTTTGATACAGAACAAGATGCTGCTGCCAAATATGGCCTGGTTTCTATACCAACAACAATATTTATTGATAGGGATGGCTACATTGCAGCGGGAGTAAGAGGGGCTGTTAACGCAAAAGCCCTGCAGGAAGGAATTGATCTAATAAAATAAACGTGGCCTTATTGCCAATACATAGTATTTGCATTGGCAATAAGGCCCGACACTTCTTTTCATTTCGGCGCAAAACACTGTTGGATGCCTACCGAATTTCAGGAAACAAACGATGATAAGAACATTCAGTTTGGCTTTTCAATCCAGCGAAAGGGCTAGATAAAGATCGATTGCTTGGGCTACGCCTTCTATTACCGCCTGTGAAGAAACAGTAGCGCCTGTGATAACATCGACCCCCGCAATCAAAATGTCTTCCGATTCCTGTTCTTTGTGGAAAGATACACCGCTGGAAACCGCCGGAAACTGGCTTAAAAAGATCGGATTTTTTATTTTATCACCCATACCCGGTGTTTCTTTATGTTTTTGGACGAGAACTTCTTCTATTTTTCCCTCCGAATCAAGTAAGGTTAAAACCCTGACCGGATCCCCATAAAACCCTTTCCCCTCACCCGGGACCACAGCTCCAAGAATTTCGCGGTTTTTAATTCCGAGATAAACATCGACATCATCCTTCATAACAAGCTTATATTCATCTGCTTCCGGCATCATTTCTTCTAACATTGCTTGCAATCGCGCCTGTTCATTGGCAACGATAACAGGAGCAGTTATGCTATTTGCAAAAGAAATGGCAAAGCCACAAATTGCACCTACAATTGCCAGGACCAAAATATAGCGAAACCCTTCTGCAACCCAAAAGTTTTTGAATTTGCTTTTATTTTTTATTGGCATCTTTATCCCCCTAGAAATACTGTTAATTGTTTTCATCGTTAGGAATTCTGTCTGAATGTTATAATTTATTGTCTAGCCTGTCTATTAGGGAAAACACTGATTCTATTATAGGGAATATCCCTAACCTACGATGACTAACTTAAACCTTTTGCCGCAACGCTTCTACCGATAAAAACTATTTTTTCATTTTTTATATTTAAAAACCACCCTTCCAAGATATTCACTTTCATTGTGACACTTTCACTATGAATTGAAGTTAATTATAACTATATCATAATATTGCAATGTTGTAATGGATGTGTTATAGTTTTGTTTAGTTTAGGAAGACAGCCCGTTAAAGATTTTCCAATTTTAACTAACAACTTTAGGAGGTAAAATAAATGATCGTAGAATTAAGCCCTGAAGCAAAAGAGTTCGTTCTGAAAAAAAAAGAACAGGCTGTAACTATTAGCATGTTCCTAGCTGGAGGTTGAAGCGGTTTTTCTTACAGGCCTGCCGTGATTGCAGGTGAACCCTTAGACAAAAATGAATACAAAGAATTATTTTCGGATGACATTAAAGTTTATATTTCTCGTTTGGTGAAAGCTGACCGGGCAAAAGTTAATTTTACACAAAGCCCTTTTGGTTTGTCTAGCGGCCTTAGCGTAACATTTTCCTGAAAAATTGTACCCGCTGATTTTTAGAAAGATAATGGGGGGAAATTTAAATGGGTAGTTTTTATATCAAAACAAACAGAACGTTTACTACGATTAGAAAATATGCTTGGACCTTCACCTTGTTAGTTGCTTTTGGGGTAAATACGGAAGAAGAATTTATCTACGATGAACTATTCGGCGAACTGGCAGCTAAAAATAATAAGTTCAAATATATAAAAGTGGTCGCCTTCAGTGATAGCTGGCAAGGCAAAAAAGGATTCGTGACTGATGTATTACAAGAACTAAATTTAGAAGGTTATAAAATATATATGTGCGGCCCGAAACCTATGATTAACGCGTCAAAAAAAGTGCTGGCCGATTTAAAAGTTTCAGAAAAAGATATTTATTATGAAAGCCAGTAACCGGAAACACAGCACTTGAAGAAATGCTCACGGAAATCCGCAAGTTTCAAAAAGATAAACGATGTAAAGGGTATGATGGTTCTAATCCATCAGGCCCTTTACATTTTTTTCATTAACAAAAATGCCTTTATATTTTTCCAGATTAAACCTTTTGGTGAACAAATCACATTTGCATAAAAAAATGTAGTAGATGTTCTTGCCACAGCCAAAAAGCGTTTCAAAGTTTCCCTGCCCTTTGGAAATTATAAAATCTGCATTGTCGATTAACATTTTTGACTTTTCGTTGATTGTCTCCAGGTGTGTCCCCGGTATATCCGTTCCATTGCCTACTACATTTACCAGATCACATAGGCCAATTTCTTGCGCATCCAAAATAGTGGCATCATTATAGATCGGCTTGCCCCTTACGATAGCATCTATTCTTAGATCAGGATATAGTTCCTTTATTATTTTAATAAATATTTTGTCAAGGACGATTTCCCCGGCATTATCAATAATGTAGGCCAGACGCCCGGAATTTTCCAACTCCTTCAAAAAGTTTTCGTACTCCACAACATCAATTGCTTGTTGCGGTGCCTTAAACATTATTTCTTTTAATTGCTCAACATCAACTTCATCCATAGCTCCAAAATCGATAAAATTACCCGCCATCGCAAATTTCAAAGCTGTAAGAAGCCTATCTTCGGAATCGTAAATTGTTTTTAATATTTCATCTTCCATGGATACGAGAAGCTCATTGTATTCTCTTTTAATATCCTCATAAATATCGCCGAGCTGTAGCTCATCGTTTAAAACCCTTATTATCTGTGCTGTTAAATAGGGCGGGGAATCTTCTTTTTCGGACATAGAAATAATATTGAACACTTTTTTTATAAACTGTACTTTTTTATCTTCATCTGTTTCATGTTCGCTAAATAAAAGATCCGCTTTATCAATAATGCAGTAAATACATTCCAGGCCGGTATCCATACTAAATCCTCCATTAACTATTTTTTATAAAATTATATATGACATTACGTTCACATACATAGCATTATTATATTGGCAAAAAAGAAGCTGCATATGAATTACTGCCACTATGTTTATCGTATCATGTTTTTGCATAACCAACAATTTTTGTTTCTTTTTTTCCGAGATCACTACCCCCTTGAATCAGGGAATATCAATGGGGACAAAGCAACGGACTTCTAATCCACTGGCCGCAGGTTCGACTCCTACCGGGCGTGCCACATAAACCCCGAGTTCATCGAAGTTGACGGGGTTTTTCTTTTGCACATTGGGGATTTCTTGATTATCACGGGTTTGCAAATTCCTGTTCCCCGCCGCCAGTACAAGCACTGACTATCAGGTAACCCCCGCCATCGGTTGTTTTGACTTTGACACAGAGTTCCACAAAAAACCTCTCAAAGGTCCCTCGCCTCAGCATGGTATATGTGGTCATTCTTTTCCAAGCAAATGCCTCGCGCATAGCTTCTGTTAAAGTACGGGAACTAACCGGTTCATGTCGTATTATAGAAATAATGCACCATTTGCGGGGCGGCATGGAAACCGCCCCCTACAATTATCTGAAAACCGATGCGGTGATGA
>CAYOQX010000089.1:0-7417 GCA_964406195.1 uncultured Alkaliphilus sp.
GTTTCAAAAGGGAGAAAATCCTAAAACAATCTCCCTAAATCTTATTATACGAGGAAGGTGTAAAAGTGTCTCATCCGAAAACGAAGATCTTGGTTTTGTGTTTGCTTATGGTGATTATGTCTGTTCTAGCTGTACCCGGCCTAGCCCAAGAGGAACCCATTAGGGTTGGTTTGCTGACCCCCCTAACTGGAGCTGTGGCCACCTATGGCCAGTCTGTCCGCAACGCCGTTGTCATGGGTATTGATTCCATCAACGCCTCTGGGGGAATCAACGGTCGGCAGATTAAACTGATCGTTTTAGACGACAAAGGAGATAGTACAGAATCTGCCCAGGCTGCCCGCAGATTGATCGATCGAGAAAAAGTTGCCCTTATCATTGGCCCTGTCATCACCCCAGCAGTTATGGCGGTGGCACCCATTGCTCAGGCGGAGGGCATTCCCATGATTACCCCTACCGGAACCGGTGATCAAATCACAGAACTTGGTGACTATATCTTCCGGGCGGCCTATAAGGACTCATTTCAAGGTCGAATCATGGCCCAATTCGCCTACGATAATCTCGGTATTACTGAAGCCTCCATTATCTATGATATTGCTAATGATTATTCCGTTGGGCTCCGGAGTGCTTTCAAAGCTACCTTTGAAGAACTTGGTGGTAAGATAATCTCCGAAGAATCCTATTCAACGGGTGATAATGACTTTAGCGCACAGCTCACTTCGCTGACCATGCGCAACCCACAAGCACTCTTTATCCCAGACTACTACTCGGCCGCCGGTCCAATTCTCATGCAAGCCAAACTGATGGGAATGACATCAGTCATGCTCGGGGTTGATGGTTGGGACTCTCCTGATCTGTATGCTCTAGCAAACGGATTCGAAGAAGATGGGTATATTGTCAATCACTACTCAAAGGATGATGAAAGTCCCACGACGCAGACTTTTATCGCAGAATACACAGAGAGATACGGAACTGCGCCTGATGCTCTAGCAGCCTTGGGTTATGACGGAGTACTGATTGTGGCCCGGGCCTTGGAGGCGGCTGGTTCCACAGATCCAGAGGCAATCAAATATGCCCTTGGAACAGTCAAGAACATTGATGCCGCCACCGGCACTATCGATATGGATCCAGAAGGCACCCCCATTAAATCAGCTGTTATTCTACAGAGCAAAGGTGGTAGTTGGGTACTCGTGGACAAAATAGACCCCAGCGGAAGGTGACAAGATGAATTGGTATGTAATAGGGCTGCAACAGCTCATTAACGGCCTAGCCCTAGGAAGTATTTATGCGTTAATTGCCCTAGGCTATACAATGGTCTATGGGATTATCAAGCTCATTAACTTCGCCCATGGGGAGATTTACATGCTTGGTGCATATTTAGGTTACTACGCCATCACCAGCCTTAGCCTCTCCCTGGTGCCTGCCATGGTGCTAGCCATGGTGTCAGCGGCGATCATCGGCATGCTGCTTGAAAAAGTTGCTTATCGGCCGCTACGCTCTTCGCCCCGCATCGCAGTGTTAATCACTGCGATAGGGGCTTCCCTACTTTTTCAAAGTACAGCGCAGCTTGTGTTCGGAGCATCCTTTAAACCCTTTCCCCAAGCAATTCCCTTTACCCGCATTCAACTGGGGCCCGTGTTCACAACCAATCGCCAACTCCTCATCTTTGGCGTTGCGATGGGATTGATGATTGCCTTGCATGTTATTGTGCAGTATACGATGTTTGGCAAAGCCATGAGGGCGGTATCGATGGACAAAGATGCAGCACAGCTCATGGGTATTAATATTGATCGTGTTATATCCATAACCTTTGCCCTTGGTTCAGCCCTTGCAGCAGCAGCCGGAATCCTGGTGGGAATGTACTACAACCGAATCGATCCTTATATGGGGACGATGCCTGGACTGAAGGCCTTTGTGGCAGCAGTTCTCGGAGGAATCGGAATTGTTCCAGGAGCAGTTGTAGGGGGACTCCTGATGGGAGTTGCAGAGAACATGGTGGTTGCATTTGTCTCATCCACATTACGTGACGCAGTTGCTTTTGCCATTTTGATTGCAGTCTTGCTTTTTCGTCCTAATGGTCTTTTGGGCAAGAATCGAACAGAGAAAGTATAGGTGAGGTCATGAGAAGGAACATCCCTAAGATGAATCGCCGAGCCATTTTAACTGGCCTGAGTTTGGCTCTACTCTACCTCTTGGTGCATGGTCTCCAGGCGTCTGGCTTGTTATTGTCTTACCATGTCCAGATCCTCAGCCTTGCCTGTATCAATATCATTTTGGTAGTCAGCCTGAATTTGATCAATGGGTTTACAGGACAGTTCTCCATTGGCCACGCCGGGTTTCTGGCCGTGGGAGCATACGCCTCAGCATATCTAACTGTCACGTTTCAAACACCGTTTTTCTTGGCGATCCTCGTGGGAGCCATTTTCGCAGGCATTGTTGGCCTAATCATTGGGCTTCCAGCGCTAAGGCTCAAGGGCGACTACCTCGCCATTGCTACCCTTGGCTTTGGGGAAATCATCCGGGTCATTATCCTAAACACCCAAGCCGTTGGAGGGGCCCGCGGGTTCTCAGGGATACCAAATTACACGACATTTGGCAACGCTTACTTGCTGGCCATACTGACAGTCTTCGCCATACGCAACTTCGTCAACTCCGATCATGGCCGCGCCTGCTTGGCCATTAGGGAAGATGAGATTGCCGCAGAGTCCTTAGGCATACACAGCACGTATTTCAAGACTCTTGCCTTTTCCCTGGGTGCATTCTTTGCCGGGATTGCGGGTGGCTTGTTCAGTCATTACCTACAATATATGGCCCTACCTCAGGTCAAATTGGCTTTATGAAATCCATAGACATTTTAATTATGCTGGTCCTGGGAGGACTAGGAAATATTACGGGATCAATCATTGCCGCGGTTGTACTAACGATCGTACCGGAACTGCTCCGCGGCTTTGCAGAATATCGCATGGTCATTTACTCCATTCTCTTAATTCTTGTCATGATCTATCGACCTGATGGCTTATTAGGCGGTCGAAGTCTTGGTCCCGCTAGACTCAAAAATCCCATAGAAGGTGTGAAAGCCCATGCTAGCCACAAATAACTTGCAGGTAAAGGATCTTTGCGTCAATTTTGGGGGACTACAAGCTGTAAATAGGGTCTCTTTCTCCCTCCAACCGCAGAGTCTAGGTGCCTTGATTGGACCAAATGGAGCAGGAAAGACGACTGTATTCAATGCTTTAACGGGATTGTGTAGGGTGAGTGGTGGCGATATCGAATTTGGTAACGAACACATCGCCAACCAGCCCGCCCATTATATTGCCCGCAGAGGTATTGCCCGGACATTCCAGAATATCCGGCTTTTCAAGAACCTCACCGTGCTCGACAATTTGCGGATCGCCTATCATCAAAACCGCCAATACCCCTTGCTGAGCGCGATCTTTTTGACCACGAAATTCAAGCAAGAAGAAAAACGGATTACAGCCAAAGCTGAGGAAGCGTTAAGCCTAGTGAATCTGGGCGAGAGAAGCCAAAACATGGCAGGTAGCTTGCCCTACGGCGAACAACGACGGGTTGAAATTGCCCGAGCCCTGATGCTCAATCCCCATCTTTTGTTACTAGACGAACCGGCGGCAGGCATGAATCCTCAGGAAACCCAGACACTTTTGCAACTCATTCGGGATCTTCGAGATACCCTCAAGCTCAGCATCCTGCTCATTGAACATGACATGAAACTTGTCATGAACCTTTGCGAGGAGTTATTCGTCCTTGATTATGGACAACTCATTGCCGCCGGTTGCCCCAAGACTGTGCAAAACGATTCCCGTGTGATCCAGGCCTATTTAGGGGGAAAACCAGCATGACAATACTCTCAGTAGAAAACCTTTCCGTTTACTATGGAGTCATTCAAGCACTGGAGGATATCAGTTTTTCTGTTCGAAGTGGGGAGATTTACACTCTACTAGGGACGAATGGTGCTGGTAAGACAACGACACTTCGCACGATTTCGCGTCTCATAACCAGCACAAGTGGTAACGTTGAGTTTGGCGGCAAGGATATATCGAATGTGCCGAGCTACACTCTACCGGCACTAGGACTTTGTCATGTCCCAGAGGGACGGCGGGTTTTTCCCCAGTTATCGGTGGGAGATAACCTTTACCTTGGAGCATACCATCGTAAAGACAAAAAAGAGGCTAAAGACGATCTCCAATATGTCTTTGATCTGTTTCCCCGCCTAAAAGAGCGGCGCACGCAAGAAGCGGGCTCCCTGAGCGGAGGCGAACAGCAAATGTTAGCCATTGGCCGTGGTCTGATGGGGAGGCCAAAGCTGCTGTTACTCGACGAACCATCGATGGGTTTAGCCCCCTTGTTGGTCGAGGAGATCTTTGGAATTATACAGACGATCAATCGCGAAGGTACCACGGTATTACTGGTGGAGCAAAATGCACACCTGGCTCTAGGCATTTCCCAGCGAGCCTGTGTCCTAGAGACCGGCCGGGTTGCTATGATTGGCGAGGCCACAGATATTTTAGCCAATCCGCGCATTAGAGAAGTCTACCTCGGGGCGAGTTGAACCGATGCAGGAAAAAACCAAAGAATTAAAGGCAGCCTTTCCCCACACAATTCCGATCTTGACTGGCTTTGCATTTCTTGGCATGGCCTATGGAATCATTATGGAAAACAAAGGGTATCACGCTGGTTGGACCGCTTTGTTTAGCTTGGTAACCTTCGCCGGATCTGCTCAATATGTCGCCATCACCTTTCTCACAGTAGCCTTCAATCCCATAGCTGCACTTATGATGACCCTGATGGTCAATGCGCGGCACGTGTTTTACGGAATATCACTTTTGGAGAAGTATCAAAAGGCCGGTAAGTTTAAACCCTATCTGATCTTTGGCCTCTGTGACGAGACATTCTCCATTGTCTGTAGTACAAAACCGCCCCCTGGTATTGATCAGACCTGGTTTTTCATCTGGATTACCTTGCTTAACCACAGCTATTGGGTGCTAGGATCCGCCCTTGGAGGACTTGTGGGGTCTTTGATTTCCTTTGATCTCCAGGGGCTTGATTTTGTCCTGACCGCGCTTTTTATTGTCATTTTTACGAGCCAGTGGAAATCCCAAGAAGATCACAAACCAGCCCTCTGCGGTGTTGTCTGTTCTACTGTTTGCTTGATCGTCTTTGGGCCAAATAGGTTTCTGATCCCTTCCATGGTGCTCATTCTACTGATCTTGAGCGGATGGCGCAAAAGCTACCTAGAAAAAAATGAATTTGTAGAGGAGCTCATTCCATGACATTGTCCCCGGTGGAAACCGTGATAACGATCAGCATCGTCACATTGGGCACTGTGATAACGAGATTCTTACCGTTCCTTCTTTTCAAGGGTGCTGATGCCAAGAATTCCTACATCAGCTATCTTGGAAGAGTGCTACCCTACGCTTCAATTGGTTTACTCGTGGTCTATTGTCTCAAAGATGTGAACCTAAGCTCACCAGCCTATGGAGCATCAGAGGCGATCGCCATATTCTGTACTGCAGCATCTTATTCTTGGAAGGAAAACACGCTGCTCAGTATCGGAGCTGGGACAGGCATCTATATGCTCCTTGTGCGGCTTTAGGTTTCCACTTCGTGGTGCGCACACCAAAAGAGCTTGTTCCTCGGACGCACCTGTAGGACAAGAGATAGACCGAGAAACGTCTGTTCACGGCAAAGAACTTCGCTGTCTAGTCTTGGATAGGCGGGACCACATTGGTGGCAATCTCTATATGGAGAAAATTGGTGGAATTGATATTCACAGCTGGGATAATTACTAGAGCTCCTGCCCACGAATGTAAGGTGTCGTTGAACTGGGCTTACACAGGTTCCCCGAGATTGACCAAGTATGGCTCAATGGGGTGGCCCAAAAGATGAGCTCCGGTCTGGCTTGACTTCTTGTCTGCCCAAGTGGGCCATGGAAGGCGGCCTTGCACAGCTGGTTCAGCGCCTAAATGATCCCGAGACCTTTGCAAAAATAGTTGCCAACGATTTGCCCGAGATGCAAAGTCGAGGTGGCCCCGAACGCATTGTCATTAGTGACACACATGGGGCTTTTACTGAGGTCGAGGGCATGACATTGCAAGAAGTGGCGAATTCTATGGATATTACTGTCCCGGATTTTATTCGCCAAGTTCTCCTTCGCTGTGGTGGCGCAGTCCGCTGCATCTACCATGCCATGGACCGCGGTGACATGCTCAAAATTATGGCACGTGCTGATGTGGCTACTGCCTCTGATGGCACTGCCTATTCTCTAGATAACATGCCTGGTAAATTGCATCCGCGAAACTCCTCCTCATTTCCGTGTTTTCTTAAAACGGTAAGGGAGGAAAAACTTATGTCATTGGAGGATGCCGTGTATAAAATTACCGCTTTGCCCGCGACACTGATGGGCCTGGGCGGCAAGATTGGCTTGCTGCGAGAGGGCTATGCTGCCGATATAACGGTGTTTGATTACAATACTATAGCTGACACTGCTACCTACCAGCAAGCAAATACCGCGCCCCTGGGCATCGATTATGTTTTTGTGAACGGGGAGCTAGTCCTTGACCATGGCAAGATAACTGACACACGCCCAGGACAATTCTATCGATAACAAGTTATCTAGCATAAGGTTCTCCATACTTTAGAGCCTGGACGGTGTGCACCCGGAACAGGTTCTTTTTTTATTTACCATTATTTAAGATGGTGGACCATCACGGATTCGAACTCGGACACAACTGTGTTCAAGGCCTTCTGATTCAGCCTTCCGCAAATGAAGATTTTGAAATAGGTGAATTGGATCTAGAACTAGCGGATATTGGTACCTTTGTGCTTTTCAAAAGTTTTGATAGTGATGTTGTTCATGTGTTTTTTAAACCCAAAGAGTTTTAGATGCCTCTTTTGATTGCTTTAACGAAGAGCCAAGGCCGCAGAGGTATAAACAAGATCTACAGCTAGCGAAGTTGACCCCCGAGTGAAGCTGCTGTGTCGGCTGAGGAGGCACACTCATGGCGACATGGAGCAAGACATAGCGTGTATGTGCAAGTTGCCGCTATTGGATGGGAAGACGCGATATTGAGCATACCGCTAGTTTCTACCTGGCAATCGATAGCCGCGGTAAGTGTGCCACTCCACGAGGAGGATTTCGACGAGTGGAGATGAGTGAGGGGGCTTCGTGTAAAGATTGGGAGGGTTTTAGTGGGGAAGGCTAGGATTGTAGCTGACATATTTTTGACATATTTAAGACCACACATCAGCGGTTTTCTATGGTCGGCTACGGAATAAGTGGATTGCATACTCCCAGCTAAACAGTCAAATATGGACATTCACGTAGATAGGTGGAAAGTCCTGAGTCTAACTACGAATCAGAAGGCCATAGGTTCGAATCCTGTCGGGCGCGCCATTTGAAATC
>CAYOQX010000090.1:0-7330 GCA_964406195.1 uncultured Alkaliphilus sp.
TAATAGTTTTGGAAAATAAAAATCTCCTTATCGGTTCCTTGTTTACGGTTCCCCTTCTCTAATTATAATATAGATATAATTGGAAAACAACAAAATCAGGATTAATCCCGGAAAGTCGGTCCCCCGAAATGTAATTTGTTCACCATAAAAATTTGAAAAGCCCCAACATATTGTATATACTATTACCCGGAGTATTAATTTGGGAAGGTTGGTGATTAAATTTCATTCGATACTGCCGGTAATATTTGGATTTACATGGGCGGGTAAACCCATTATTATCGGCTATTGACATATTATAAATAATATCAAAACTTTATAGGAGGAAAGCTGATTGAATTCTCTTTTTAAAATTGGGATCTTAATTATTGCCGGAAGCCTCGGTGGAAGATTAGCAAAACGTCTTAGGTTTCCTGATGTAACAGGTTATTTAGTTGCCGGATTGCTTATTGGACCGTCGCTTTTAAAACTGCTCAATCCACAGGATATTGAGTCATTTTCGGTCATCAGCGAATTTGCCTTGGCCGCAATAGCCTTTAGCATTGGCAGCGAATTCGAATTAAAGACCATATTAAAAATTGGCAAGGATATTCTTATTATTGCCCTTGCAGAGGTAGTCGGGGCAATATTGTTAGTTTTTTTAGTTACGTATTTTGTGTTTGGTCAATCATTCATATTTAGCATTATATTGGCAACAACAGCAGCTGCTACGGCCCCCGCAGCAACAATTATGGTCATTCGTCAATACAGGGCCCATGGCCCGTTAACCGGTACTATTTTACCGGTTGTTGCATTAGATGATGCCTTGGGTATTATGATATTCGGCATTTCTATATCAATTGCTAAGCTCATTACCGGTTCCGCATCCGTTTCTTTTTTACAGATAATCGGTGCACCATCCATTGAGGTCATAGGATCACTTGTACTGGGTTTGTTGCTGGGAAGCATATTAACCTACATAGCCAACAGAGCAAAAAGCCGGGAAGGACTTCTGTCAATGATACTGGCTTCAATAACTATCGGATCAGGTCTGGCGAGTTATTTAACTTTTTCGCCTCTTTTAACCTGCATGATGCTGGGTGCCACCGTCGTAAATCTATCGGAGAAATCTAACCGGGTTTTTTCGGTTATAAACGATTTTACCACCCCGGTTTATTTATTGTTTTTTGCACTTGCCGGAGCAGGATTAGATTTAAGAGCATTTTTTGGTGTGGGAGCATTAGGTATTGGGTATGTACTTGCCAGGGCCGGAGGTAAAATATTAGGTGCATATACAGGCGCCAGGATTTCGGATGCCGATACGGTAGTAACAAAATACTTGGGGCTTTCTCTCATTCCTCAAGGCGGGGTTTCCATAGGTTTAACTATGTTGATCAGAAAAGAATTGCCACAATTCAGTGGCACCATAACTACCATCGTTTTATTCAGTGTTCTTGTTTATGAAATTTTGGGACCGATACTTACACAAATCGCAATCCATAAGGCAGGCGAAGTCGGCGGTCTTGATAAACTTGATAAACTTGATAAACAAAAACCTGATTCAGATATAGTCTTGACATCAACTGAAAATCTGGGATAATTAATTGATTTCTATATTAAAGGTGGGTGGAAAAAATGCATGTATTGATTTTAGTGCTCAATGCGACCGAATATCTTGATGATATTCTGGCTGCTTTTGTGGATGTAGGTGTAAAGGGGGCAACAATTTTAGAGAGTCAAGGAATGGCCAGTGCAATTGTTAATAACCTTGATAAACAGGTTCCCCTTTTTGGATCGTTAAAAAGTTTCTTGAACAATTCGCGCCCCTATAACAAAACGGTTTTTGCAGTTATCGAAAACAAGGAACTCTTAGATGAAGCTATCAGAGCGACTAAAAATATTATTGGGGACATATCTCAACCGGGCGTAGGGCTTATGTTCTCAATCCCTGTTGGGGAGGTATATGGTCTGAATGGCGATACAAAATAGAACAACAGACAATGCAGGACAAACAAGAAATTTAAACAAGAGCCAACCTTTTGGTTGGCTCTTGTTGTTTTATATTTAATGGTGGGAAACCACATGGAATGTTCCCGTTTACATTATAAAAAAATGAACCGATTCTCATCCCACGACTATTTACAAGTGAAGGGTGCTTTGAAAGGAGGTCAAATTGAAAGTATTGTGCACAATAAAAAATGATGGCGCAAACACAATTGATGATTTTCAAAATTGGGTAGATGAATATAGCAATTCGGTCTACAAATTTTGTAGGAATCTTACTTATTCTAAAGAGGATGCAGAAAATTTGTTTCAGGAAACATTTTTAAAGGCATTTGAACAATCAAAGAAAAACACCTTGACAAATCCGCAGAGCTATTTGTTTTCAACCTCTCTGTATATCTGGAAAAGTTGGAAACGTAAATATGCTCGCCGAAAAAGAATTGCACCCGTTAGACCATTGGAAGATAATATGGCAGGTAACACTGATATAGAAAACGATTTTATTAAACAAGAAGAAATCAGTATTATCAAGGGGATCGTGGAATCTATGCAAGATAAATTCAGAATTCCAATCATACTATATTATACTATGGAAATGAGCATCTCGGAAATAGCCTTAACTTTGAAAATTCCCGCGGGTACTGTTAAGAGCAGATTGTTTAAAGCACGAAAATTTGTTGAGAAAGGATTGGTTAAGATAAATTATGAAAAATAAAAGAATAGATAATTTACTTAGAAAGGCCCTGGGCAGTACGGAAACCCCGGAACCGGTATTAATTGAAAAAGTAAAATATATGTTAGCCGGTGGGGAAAGCAATTCGAAAAGATCAACAATAAATCATTCGTTAAAAAGGGTTGCTGCTTTCGCTGTGGCCTTTGTACTTATAACCACTACAGCATTTGCAGCATGGCATTTCCTGTCTCCTTCAGAAGTGGCCGACAGGCTGGAATCACCTATTTTGGCAGAAGCATTCCGTAGTAAGGATGCATTATTAATAAATGAAACTAAGTCTCAAAAAGGGTACGATATATCATTTCTCGGTATTGTATCAGGTAAAGGACTGACTAAACTGGATGATACATTGAATGTCGAAAAGACCTATGCTGTTGTGGCAATTACAAAACAGGAAGGTTCAATGCCGGACACAAGTGATGAGGATTACAACAGTACACCGTTTTTTGTATCCCCCGTTATCCATGGACAGGAACCATGGCTGTATAACATTGCCGGTATGAATGGCGGATATTCGGCATTTGTGAAAGACGGTATTATGTATCGCCTGATTGAATGTGACAGCTTAGAGATGTTTGCCGACAGAGGGCTTTCACTGATTGTAAGTTCCACTACTTTCTATGATATAAACGCATATAACTATGATGAAGCAACAGGGCTTGTTATTCCAAATCCTGATTATGAGGGAATCAATTTAATATTTGACCTTCCGCTGACTAAGGATAATGCCGACTTTGAAAAAGCCCAACAATATCTCGATTCCTTATGGAATATCGGTAATACAAATGGAGATGCTGAATCCTTTGGGGTTTATGAAGATAGTGAAATTGGTTTAGTTGCAAAACAATTCGTGGATCATGAAGAATACCAAATTTGGATGAATCACAAACTCGAAGAAACCCAAAAATCAGTAGATAAAGGTGAATATTCTGTGGAATCTATGAATCTTGATCGACTTGAATATGAAAGTAACCTTGAAAAAATTAAAAATGGCGCAATACTGACTTTATTGCAGTTCAAAGATGGAAGTTACTCTGTGGAGATTACTTATCCCGAAAAAGTGAGCAACTAAAATAGGGAGCAAGATACCCCCCATTTCCCATTAAAAATATTTTGATGTATATTTTTGCTCATATTGTCACATAATTAATAAGGGAGTTACCGCTTTTGGACGGCGGTCATTCCTTAAACATGGCAAAACCGCCTTTTAGGGCGGTTTTGCTATGTGTTATGCTTTATACCGCTGATTACAGGAATTTGTTCACCTGAATTTTCCCCCTTATAAAACCAACATCCCCAACTGCTCCTTATCTAAATCCCTGGCCATTAAAGCCGCAGCTATATCCTTTTTTCTAACTTTCTCGGAACCTTCTAAAGCAGCAAAGGTTCTTCCCACCTTCAAAAACTTATGAAAGGTTCTTGCACTGTATTTAAAACGATCATAAGCCAGCCTTAGCAGTTTCTTACTATCATCCTCTAAACGACAATATTCCTTTATCAGATTTGGTGTCATCTGAGCATTACAATTTATATTTCCCATATTCTAACACCATATGTTTAGATTGGCAACAATAAACCGATTTATGTGCACGCTGTTGTTAATATTATTTTCTTTCCTCTCTGCGAAAAACTTAATATTGACAAAACTGTCTAATGGCGGTAGACTAAATGTAGTCTAATAACATACGACAGGAGGTTTATTATATGGAACAATATAAGCTTGGCGAGATGGAAGAACGGTTTGCCCGGTTAATTTGGAAGCATGAGCCTGTCAGCTCCCGCACCCTTACGGAGTTATGTGCCGAGGCTTTCGATTGGAAACGCACCACTACCTACACAATGCTCAGACGATTATGTGATCGTAGGTTGTTTCAAAATATAAAGGGTACGGTAACCTCATTGATGTCCGAAGCTGATTTCAGAGCCGGACAGGGAGAGGAATTTTTAAATGAAACTTTCGAAGGCTCTTTACCGCAATTCTTTGCCGCCTTTACACGACGCAATAAGTTGAGCAAAAAAGAAATACATGAGATACAGCGGCTGATTGATGAACATAGGGAGGGTTAATAATGTTTGAAAAAATATTCTTACATATTCTTAATATGAGCTTTACCGCCGGCTTTGTAATAATCCTTGTGCTGATAGCCAGGCTGTTTTTAAAAAGGGCACCTAAGGTTTTATCCTATGCCCTTTGGGGTGTTGTGCTTTTTCGCCTGATATGCCCTTTCAGTTTTGAAAGCATGTTCAGCCTTTTGCCCGCAAGACCAAACCCGATTTCCCAAGATATTATCTACGAGGCGATTCCGGCCATAGATACAGGAATCCCGGCGATCAATCATTCCGTAAATCCATTGTTACCGGCGGCTACCCCGGCTGCCAGTGTAAATCCTCTGCAGATTTGGGTTTTCATCGGTACTGGGGTTTGGCTGATGGGTATTGCTATTTTGCTGGTTTATAGCATTTTTTCTCTTGTGAAGCTGCAAAGACGACTTAAAAATGCCTTTCATGAAAAGGATAATATCTATCTTGCGGAGCATTTAGATACCCCTTTTGTGATGGGTATTATTCGCCCTAAAATTTATCTGCCCATATCCCTTACAGAAATGGAAAAAGGGTATATCCTACTCCATGAACAAATGCATATCAGACGGTTTGATAATGTAGTAAAAATAGTATCTTTCTTTATATTGTGCCTGCACTGGTTTAATCCCCTGGTTTGGATAGCATTCTTTGTCAGCGGAAGGGACATGGAAATGTCCTGTGATGAAGCTGTTATCAAACAATTGGGCAGTGAGATAAAAAAAGAATATTCATCTTCGCTTTTGACCCTTGCTACAGGAAGACCTATCATCGGAGGCAGCCCTCTTGCCTTTGGTGAGGGTGATACTAAAGGCAGAATAAAAAATATACTGAATTACAAAAAGCCTACATTTTGGATGATTACGGTAGCAGCTATATCTGCCATAACCATAGCTGTCGGCTTGCTGTCAAATCCGATAAACAGTGTGCGTTTGCCGGATGCAGATGATATGAACTTTTCCGTCGAGATGCTGGACAGGGTTGTTTATGGTACTTTTATCGCCGGCGATAAGGTAGTGGATTTCTCCCAAGCAAAAGCCCCGGAAATAGCCGATTTTATTAAAGACCTCCGGATAGACAAAACAGAGGTATCCAAAAGCAGAAGTGTGGATCGGGATTCCACAAACCAAATCCATTTGGCCTATGAGGGTTTTGGAAACAATGGAGCGATATATAATCTTTACTTTAACTTTAATGCTGATTTTACAGAAGTCTGGCTAGATAATGAGATAAAACCCGGATTTTCTTATCCGGTTAAAAAACCGGAAGAAGCCAGAAATTTTTTAGAACGGCAACTGTTTCCCATCAGCACATCAGAAAAACCGGTTTCATCTATCTAGATAATTTTATTTTCAGATTGTCACCTGAACAGGGGAGTTACCTTTTCATATGAAAGGCTCTCCTCTATTCTTTTCTGTTGATTACTTAAAACCAATTTTTCCAATTCATCCGCTGTATATTTATCCCCCCTACTTTTAGCAAGATGAAACTTTGTTTTTATTTTTGATTTTTGATTTTCTCCGGGCTTTTCTCCGGATTTGTTTTTAGAATCCATATAATTAATCCACTTCTGCCCTTCATCCAGCCAATCCATATAACCGTTATCCTGGGTAAGAAATTTATCCAGGGTCATTTTATATGTACAAAATTTGTATTCTCTATCCTCGAAGGCCTGTCCATATCTTTCTATCGCCTTTAGGATAATATCTTCCTCGTCATTCCTTAATGCCTTATTTATAGCTTTCTTGATTTTATCGGTCAGTTTTCTATGAACAATAATATTTTGGTTATTATAGGTCTCAAAAATAGTATTATATACTTTAATTTCATTTACTTTAATTTTATTTACTTTAATTTTATTTACTTTACTTTGTGTATTTTGGAGATCCGAAATATCGGTTGTATCTCCATTTCTGTCGTCAGAAACCCTGTTCAGAGTGATATTACTCCTGTCATATACATCAATCAATAGATAGTCCTCTATTATTTCTACATTAACCCTTTTGTAAACCGCAGCTACATAATGTTCCTGAATTCTTCTGGAAGTTAATATTTTATATTTATCATATAGGTTACTGTCAAATATCCCCCATTTGATACAGTCATCGATTATGCTTATAATTTTATTTTTGTCAACACAAGACCTGCTGCTGAACAGCAATTGATTTTTCTCATTCCATTCATAGAAATAGCCCTCCTTGTATATTTTTTGAAACATTTTGATTAGAACCGCAAAACCCACCATTCCATGTTCGGCTTCTATAAGTTCCACCTCATCGCCCATATTTACGTCCAAGGCAAAATAATCCAGTCCTTGTTTTTGAGGCCTTGCCATTTTCGCCACCCCTTTTTGATTTGTTTTTCTTTACATAATTAACATTTTGATTGTTTTTTTCATTGTACTCCGTATTGTTGTTTGCATCTCTTGGCTTCTGTATGCATAATAGTTTCTATATACCTATATTTGTGTTATATCTTAATGCATTACCTCATTATGTGTTGCTGATATAAATTATAGCCTGAGTTTCACCTGTTGTC
>CAYOQX010000091.1:0-7245 GCA_964406195.1 uncultured Alkaliphilus sp.
GACCAAAAATATTGAAGATATGCTGATGCTACAAAATATCGGACCGGAGGGATTTGGTGGTGCATTAGGAACCGTCCCCAGTGCATCCCGGAGGGATTTGGTGGTGCATTAGGAACCGTCCCCAGTGCATCCCGGTGCATCAAAACGGACAGGAGAGATAATGTGGAAAAGATTGAGTTAATTGCTACAGCCACTTTTGGGCTTGAGGCTGTAGTGGCCAGGGAAGTGAGGAGCCTGGGATATGAAGATGTACAAGTGGAAAATGGAAAGGTAACATTTACAGCAGACAAGTCTGCTATCTGCAGGTCTAATCTTTGGCTCAGGTCGGCAGACAGGGTTTTATTGAAAGTCGGGGAATTTAAGGCCTTAACCTTCGATGAGTTATTTGAGAAAACCAAAGCATTGCCTTGGGGTGATATAATACCTGAGAATGCGATATTCCCCGTTAACGGGAAATCCATAAATTCCAAGCTTTTTAGTGTACCTGATTGTCAGGCTATAGTTAAAAAGGCGGTTGTGGATAAAATGAAACAAAAATATAAAAAGGAATGGTTTGAGGAAACCGGTGATATGTACTCTATAGAGGTTGCACTCCTGAGAGATACAGCCACTCTAACCATAGATACTACAGGAGCGGGATTGCATAAAAGGGGATACAGGACTTTATCCAACAAGGCCCCGATAAAAGAAACATTGGCCGCCGCACTCATTGAATTAAGTTTCTGGAATCCGGACAGGGTTCTTATAGATCCGCTTTGCGGTTCCGGCACTATTCCGATAGAAGCGGTTTTAATCGGAAAGAATATTGCTCCCGGAATGAATAGGAATTTTGTATCGGAAGATTGGGATATTATCCCGAAAGAATTGTGGAGAAACGCAAGGAAGGAAACCCATGACTTGGCTAAATACGACCGTCCTTTAAAGGTATACGGATCGGATATAGACGGAGAAGTATTAAGCATAGCCAGATATCATGCTAAAGAGGCAATGGTAGATGAGGATGTTCATTTTCAAAAATTAGACATATCTGATTTTAGGTCCAGATATGAGTATGGATGTATTATAACCAATCCGCCCTATGGGGAGCGTATAGGGGAAGAGAAGGAAGTAGAGGAATTATATAGAACCATGGGCAGGGTTTTTAGTCAATTGGATACATGGTCTAAATATATAATTACTTCACACAGAGGATTTGAACAATTGTATGGCAGAGAAGCGAACAGAAGGAGAAAGCTATATAACGGCAGGATAGAATGTCAATACTACCAGTACCACGGTCCCAGACCGCCGAGAAGAATATCAAAGTGATATACTGCTATCATCTAGAAGTGGGGAATTTTTACCGAAATTTCATAAAATAAACAGTATGGCTTGGCATGATATAGAATGTGTCGGGCCTTTCATTTTGTTATAAATGATTCCAACTATTTCATGGATGGGATATTCCCCCCCCTGTTTTACAAAAATAAACATGTCACAAAAAGTCCCCAATCCCCGTTATAAGGGTAGAGGGCGGGTTTCCGGATTTAATTTTTAGTGAAAGGAGAGATGAAGTGGAGCCGAACAAACTTGATAATACATTTGCAACAGGCGGGGAGTATGAACTTCAATGTGCTATTAAGCTATATGGTCAACCTCTGCTAAGATACTGCCATAATATACTTTGTGATTATTTTGAAGCCCAGGATGCGGTACAGATGACATTTATTAAAGCCCATGATAAAAGAAAGAGTTTTAAAAACGGAACATCTCTATCCGCATGGTTGTACCGTATTGCATATACTACCTGTATTGATTTGCTAAGAAAGAAAAGAATGTTATTATTTTTGCCTCATATCAAAATCAGGTCATTTATTAATCGAGAGGATAAAAACACAAATTTTATAGGAAATGACCTTAAAAAAGCACTTTTGAAATTATCTCCGGAAGAACGTGCCCTGGTATTCAATAGGGTTATCGATGAGAAAAGCTATAAAGAATTAGAGGAAATCTATCATGTATCCAACAGTACACTGCGGAAACGCTACGAAAGGGCGAAGAAAAAATTGTCTAAAGCTCTGCAGGAAACCGATTCCTACTATAAACAATTGGGGGGAGATAAAAATGAAATATGATCATGATGAAATGATTATAAAAAATGCCTTAAACAGCATAGAAACACCCGAATATGATATCGGCTCAAAAATAGAAAAGGAAATTCAGAAAAAGAAACCGGCCAAGAAGTTTAAGAGATATGTTTCTGTCGGTTTGGCAGTTTGTTTATGTCTTTTATTTTCAATTGGAGCAATGGTGGCGACAATTCCGGGTTTTAAAAACCTCCTATCAATGGTCGGATCCGATTTTGCGCTGTTATTACAACCCATAGAAATTGTCTGTGAAGATAAGGGTATTGAAATGGAAGTGGTAGGAGCTGTAAATGATGATGAGATGGCGGTTATTTATATCACGATGAAGGATTTGCTAGGGGATAGAATTGATAAGACCCTGGATATTTATGACTACAGACTGACCGGCACCTATATATCTAATTGTCAAATAGTTCATTTTGATGAAGAAACCAAAACCGCAACCTTGCGTATGCAGGCCAACGGCGGGGAAAAGCTGAACGGCAAAAAAGTAAGCTTTCAAGTAGATTCATTTTTAAGCGATCTTCTGGAATTTGAAAACATTGAAACAGGTATTAATCTTTCGGATATTAAGGGGGTAGAGGATTTTCAAACAATTCCGCTGGATATGGATGATATTCCGGGGGGCGGCGGTGATTTATTTGATAAACTGCAATCCAAGGAAGAAATCAAAATTTTGTCCCCGGACCAAAAGAAAATCACATTGCCCCGGATAGATTTCGCATATATTTCTAATGTCGGTTTTATTGAGGGTCGGCTCCACGTACAAACCAAATGGACGGGGGACGGTATTGATGACCATGGAGATTTGTACTTAGCCGATTCTGCAGGAAATGCCATATATACGGATTCAGCTAATGTCTACTTTGGAGTAGATAAATCGGGCAAGAGTGAATATGGAAGAGATTATGTGGAATATATCTTTGATGTGTCGGATTTTGATACTGATGATTTGAGGCTCATGGGGAATTTTGTTTCACATGGAAATTATGTAACGGGAAATTGGAAAGCTACATTTAAAATTCAATCTGTAGGTGAAGAACTGCAGACTGATTGCAACATTAAATGCGGTAATTTGAATATAAACAGTGCCAAGGTGTCACCCCTGGGTGTAACATTGGAAGGTGACGGTGAGTTTAATAAATTTGTAACGATACCTGTCAGCATTAAAATGGCTGATGGCAGTATTCGCAAGTTGGGTTTAAAATCATGTTACAGCGATAGTGGAAATACCAAACTTAAGTATATATCAGCTTTACCTTTGAATATCTCCGAAATCGAGTCGATTATTGTTAATGGGACGTATTTAAATTTTCATAAATCTTAATTGTGTCTTCTATATGCGTGTTATCGGGATTGCTGATATCTTTTAATTTGGCTCCCATTACTATTGCTATATACTCTGTATCATCTTTTGTCGCCAAGGTTGCCCAACATTGTCCCGCCTCATAGGTTGTCCCGGATTTGCCTCCTATAATTTCAAATCCGTTTTGAGGGATCCCATGAAGTTTTGAAAGCACTGTAGATTCCAACACAACACCATTCGGATGGTCTAATGTAGGGGCGGTAGTAAAAGTTTCTTTGGTGAATATTGCGCGGAAATGTCCATTATCTAAAGCGTAATCAAGAAGTTTTGCCATATCAAAGGCTGTAGTATATTGTTTTCTATCATGAAGGCCCTCCGGATTAACAAAATGAGTATCATATAACTCAAGTTCGGAGGCCTTATCATTCATAAGTTTAACAAAATCCTTTACGTTTCCCGATACATTTATAGCCAATGAATTTGCGGCCTCGCCTCCTGAACTTAAAATGGTCCCATAAAGCAAATCCCTGTATGTAGTTTGTTCATTTCCATAAAATCCGGCCATTGAAGAATTGTGGCCCACCATTTCTTTATAAGTTTCCACATCTACCGGTGCAACAGACGACAAATCATCTATATTTTCTAAAGCAACTATGGTTGTCATAATTTTGGTAAAAGATGCAGGATAGGTTCTGGTTTTGTGATTTTTGTCCAAGACCGGATTTTTTGATTCTCTGTTGATTACATAGATATATTTACTGCCAAAATCATCCCCGGGCAGATTGGCGTTTACATCTAATAACTTTTCTTTTACAAAGATCATTCCGAATATTAAAATAACAATAATAAAAAGTGTTTTTATGGCTTTGCGGATTCTTGTCATGTTTTACCTCCAAAGATAGTTATACGCTTTGCAAATTTTAGGAAATGTTTTGGATTATAATATTAGAATATCACAAACTATGACATGATATATTGTTTTTTTCTTAAAAGAATCTTACAATTTGTATATATTTTCTTATATACTGTATTTAGCGGGATAGTTATATACTGAGGAAGCGAATAATGTGCCAAGTGAAATATTTAAGGCCATTGAAAAAGCAGCTTTCGGGGCTTCGGGTGTTCTGAAGCTTGTCGCGGTGTGGCGGTGAAGCGGCGGTGCAACAGGAACCGTCCCCAGTGCATCGTTAGGAGGTGTAGCCGTGTTGGAAGGTATTAATAATAAAATGGATGAGATAGAGAAAAGTTTGAATAGGAAGCAGGAGTTTCATAGGGTGTTGGAACAAAAACAGCAAGAGTTGAAAAAGCAGCGGGTTAGGAGGAAAAAACTCAGGAATACTCTGAGGAAAAAAGAAAGAAAAATAGACAGGTTACAATCCCCCGGTGTTTTGGATTTGATTTTTAGAAGGGAAGATATAGATTTTCAGGAGGAGTTGGGGAAGTATGACAGTATAAAGTCCAAATATGAGGATTGCGAGAATTCTATCGAAAATATTAAAAAAGATATTGATTATTATGAAGGACAGATAGACAGCCTTCGTTCCTTGGATTCCGATTATGAGGATCTGATTAGGAAAAGACGGAATTTGATATTGAGTAAAAATGATGATAGGGCCCGCGAATTAAAATATTGTTTGGATAAGATATCGGAAAAGGAAAAGGAAATCAGAAATGCCGAGGAAGGCATTTTGGCTTGCAACAGGGCATTGCCACCCCTGGAGAGGGCTATAAGATCTATGGAAGGTGCCAGAAGTTGGGGTGTATGGGATATGTTCGGCGGAGGTTTTTTAGCCACCGCTGCAAAACATTCCAGAATAAATAATATGAGACGTGAAATAAGGAATGTGGAAAAGGAAATTAAGGCCCTTAATACCGGGCTATCCAACATCAGTTTATCATCAAATATTGATATAGATATCGGAGCATTTGCTACATTCGCTGATTATTTTTTCGACGGACCTATTGCGGACATATTTGTACAGGGTAAAATAAAGGATTCTTTAAGAAGGTTAAGGAATACTTATGATAAGATAAATGAAGTACGGGATATACTGCAAACAGGGATTGAGGGTTTAAACAGGGAGTTGTGTCATTTGCGGGACAGAGCGGATAAATTGGAGAGAGGTGCGTAGTCGAGAAATATTCAGATCCCTATAGAGTTTGTGTGGGGGATCATAATATAATAGAAAAACGGCAGGTTGAAGGAGGAATTGAAATGAAAAAAGAAACAATTTGTATTCATGGAGGTTACAGCCCGAAATCGGGGGAACCCAGGGTTTTACCTATAGCCCAAAGTACTACATATCAATATGGGGACCCGGACCATTTGGCTGATTTATTTGATTTAAAGGTAGAGGGTCATATGTACACCCGAATCAGTAATCCTACGATAGAGGCCATGGAGAAGAAAATCAGTCTGTTGGAAGACGGTGTGGGGGCTTTGGCTGTGTCCTCGGGCCAGTCGGCTACTCTGATTTCTTTATTAAATATATGTTCCAATGGACAACATATAATAGCGGCATCAAACCTGTATGGCGGGACCATGACCTTATTGTCAACAACATTTAAAAAACTGGGTATAGAAGTGAGTTTTATTGATCAATCCCTAGAGGTTGGGGAACTTTTAAAATATGCAAAGCCGAATACCAGAGCTGTTTTTGCAGAGACAATAAGCAATCCGGGAACCGAAGTGGTGGATATTAAGAAAATGTCCGAACTTGCAAAGGAAATAGATGTTCCGTTGATTATAGATAATACAATTGCGACGCCATATTTATGCAGTCCATTTGAATACGGGGCAAATATAGTAACCCATTCCACAAGCAAATATTTGGACGGACATGCTATCAGTTTAGGCGGTGTAATAGTAGACGGCGGTAATTTTAATTGGGATAACGGAAAATTTCCTGAACTTACGGAACCGGACCCGAGTTATCACGGTACAAAATATGTGGAAACATTTAAAGAACAGGCATATATTGTCAAGGCCAGGGTCCAATTACTGAGAGATATGGGGAATACTATGAGCCCCTTCAATGCATTTTTAACAAACCTGGGCATGGAAACTCTTGCTCTCAGAATGAAAAAGCATAGCGAGAACGCTTTGGCTCTTGCACAGTTTTTGGAATCACATCCTAAGGTGGATTGGGTATCATATCCGGGTCTGGAAAGTCACAGGGATCATGAATTGGCAAAACAGTATTTGCCACTGGGTGCGAGCGGACTGTTAACATTCGGTGTGAAGGGTGGAAGGGAAGGAGCAAGTCGATTTATAAAAAACATTGATTTGGTAAGTTTAGTGGTGCATTTGGGCGATGTGAGGACCTCGGTGCTTCATCCGGCCACCACAACCCACAGACAGTTGACAGATGAGGAACTTAAAACTGCGGGAATAGGTCCGGAGATGATAAGGGTATCTGTAGGTATAGAGGATATAGAAGATATAATAGGGGATTTCGAAAAAGCATTAGAGGGATAAAACCTATGTTTTGTCATCGGCAATTATCTCGATAATGGTTTTTGTCTTGGGGACAATTTGCTTGAAATAATAATGATAACATAAAAAAGGCTAGAAATATTCTAGCCTTTTTAATATTAAGATATCAATTTATTGGAATACATTGTTACTTGTGTCTGTAATTATGTTTGATATATTTACTCATTAATTACAATTTCATATTCTTTTTTCAGTTCATTGGCTTTGTCTACATATGCTTTTTGTTGCTTTACGGCCCTTACTTGTTTACCCAATTGTTCCTTGATTTCCTCGAAGTCACTTATAGATCCTTCTTTTCTGTCAACCAATTTGATGAT